>PMSZ01000440.1 GCA_003168235.1 Acidobacteriaceae bacterium | reverse complement strand
CCGAGGAACAGTGAGAGCCCGATGAGAGGGACGAGGGTTCGTTGCTGGGGCACGCCTATTTTCTAGCAGGTTGGGGAGTGGCGGTGGTAGTCCTCAGTTGGTATCTTTAATAGGTATATTCACAAGTTGGTATGTCACAGGCCCGTTCATTTCGGGTTGGAGCTTGTCTCGAGTTGATCCAACCGGCAATTCAACAGCGCCAAGTCGTCATTCAATAATGCCGCGGAAAGATCGATGGCCAAGAATTGATGGAGTAATTCCGCAGGCGACTGGTTGAAGCCATTCTTTAGCAGCGCGATGTAGCGCGGCACGAACCACTCCGGCTTGGTCTTGTAGAGATCGAAGTACTTCAGTGCCAGCAATCCGCCGTAGACGTAATTGACATCGTAGAGCGGGTCTTCGTACATAAGAGAGACCATCGCCCAACGGGTGCGCAACTCGGGTTCGGAGGCAGGAAACTGAGAAAACTGGCTGTCGATTTTCAAAGTCAGGCGGTCGAGGTCGTCGGCATTCCGAACCGTGCCAGCCGCAACGCCGTCGTAGATCGCCTGCTCCAGCAAAGCATCCTGCGCGCCATAAAAGGCGTCGAGACCTTTGATGCTGATCCAGCGTTCGCGATAATAGCGTTGCAGTTGTGCTGTGTCGGCGTGCTCCGCCATAAAGTCGGCGAGAACTAATTCGTTAAATTCGGCGAAGGATTCGAAGAGGAAGTGCGGGCCATTGCTGTAAGAAGGCGACACGCCGTTTTCAGTCATAAGCTGGCGATGGACGGCATGTCCGCCTTCGTGCGCGATGACGGAGAGATCCTTGAAGGTCCCGTCGTAGCGTCCGAAAAATAAAATGCTCGTGGTGCCCGGCGATCCGACGGAGAATCCTCCTCCGTAGCGACTGGGAGCGCCTCCGGGCAAAATATCGGCGCGTCCGTTGACGGGATCGAGCAGGGCGTCGAATTCGGCTTGATACTCGCTGCCGAGTCCGGCAAAGGCTTCGTGGAAGACGTTGCGAGCGTCGGGCAGCGACGTGATGGGAGGGGTAAATCCGGGCGCAGGGGCCGACATGTCCCAATCGTGCGCGGGCTGATGGTAGGCACGCTCGACGTCCTGGGAGCGGATATTCTCGTAGCGCCTGGCGATGTCTCCGTGCTGCGCCATGGCATCGAGCAGGCTGCGCGTAGGGGCGCTCGGTGGCGGGATCGCAAAGGCTGCAACCGACCTCAAGATTTATCCGCGATTTGGGGAAGCGTACAAATATTTCAGGGGCCGGGTGTGGGTCCGGCCCCTGCTCTCCGAGCTCTACTTCGTCCTTACAACGCCGTTAGCCCCGATTGCCCACGACTTCGGCATCGCAAGCCGCGTCGAACTCGTTGAAGCCGGTTCAGCGACCCAAGTCTGTGCTCGGCCGAAAAACGCTGCTCCTGCTCAGTGTGCACATCCGTACCTAAAGAGCAGCCCCACGCCCCGAAAATCTACCCCACTCCACCGCTGCCAGTTGTCAACAAATTGTAACTTTCTTGTCACACGGAATTACTAGCTGCAGTCGTAGTGCGATNNCCCATTCCTGATCACCTCGGTGCCCTTGGCGGGCAGAGAGCTTCAGCTTATGCTGAAAGTAGTTCACAACAGAAAGGTTCAGGTTCCGCTCGCCGATGATTTCGCTTCGTCTCTACACGCTCGCGCTAGTTGCAATCGGAGTGTGCCTTGCCGCTTTCGCCTTGCTGCGCCGCAGAAAGAAGGCGCCTGACGTGGAACTCGAGCGCCGCACCTGGCTCAACACCGTCGGCCGCATTACCGATGGAACCGTAATCGATGTCCAGGAAATCATGACCGCCCTCGGTCGCCCCGCGACCATGCTGATCTACCAGTACGACGTGGCAGGCGTTTCCTATGAGGCCTCACAGGATGTGACCTATCTGCGTCAGTGGATCAATCTCCATTCGTGTCGCCTCGGCCTTCCCACATCCGTGAAATACGATGCCCGCAATCCGGGAAACTCCATGGTCATAGCCGAAGGCTGGATGGGATTAAGACAGTAAGTTCAGGCTGGGCGCAGCGCAATCAGAGTTTTCGCGCTTAGAGTTTCCCTACCGCGGCCAGCACCATGTAGACCACCTGCGCCGCGGCCAGTCCGACCCAGATGCGCTGCCGGATTCGTGAACGCCGTATGTCACGCAGAAGATCGGCGGCGGTGAGTTCAGGAATCGGATCTCGCTTCTCCACGGGCACAACCACTGGCTGCAGGTTCACCGGCCTCACCGATTCCGCCGTCTTCGGCTTGTCGGGATAAAACACTTTCGGCGTATCCACAACCTCCGACCACATCGGCAGCAGAATCCATGACTTCGGAATGATGTCCAGAATCGGTTTCGCCGTCAGATTTAGCTTCGGTTGCGCCTCCGGTGCGACACGATCCGCCAGGTTCCTCAGCAACGAACCCCACCAGAAATGACTCAGCTGGTCGGTAATCAGTTCCCCCACATCAACCGGCCGCGATTCCAGTTCCAGCGGCGGCAATGTTTCCGGAGAGATCACGTCTCCGATGTTGGTGAACACCGTGCGAAACCAAGGCATGCGCAATCGTTCGCCAAGCGCCAGGCCGGTATCCACGGTTCGTGAAGTAAGGTGCAGCGGCGGCAGTTTCTCCGGCGCGAATGTATCCCGCAGATTGCCGATCAGCGACCTCCAGAGAGGCTGCGTCAAGCCCGTGGGTGGCAGCAAATCCAGCGGCAGGTCCGCCCCGAATTCCCGATCGGAATCCGAAGGGTCGGAATATTGCGCTTCGGCGGCGTTCGAGCGATAAGCCATAAGAATGCAGAAAAAACAGCAAAACCAGCTTCAATTTTAGATGCCGCAGCGCCATCTGTCACGCAGCTTTACCTGGATTTACCGCATGAGGCCCAGAGTCAGGCATCGTCCCGAAAAACCAGGCATCCGAGAAGATTTCGCGGTCAGTCTGCCATTGCTCCCGCAAAAGCCCCTAAACGCTTGTTTCTTTGGTACATGGACTTTGATGCCGTTGAGCGAAATCGTGCCCTCAAGCACAATCGCAGTTCGAGCTTTACGGAACTTTACTTAAGAGAAAGTCACATTGGAGAGCCTTGATTGAGCGTTCGTGCTCAGCCTGCCGTCAAAGACAAACGCCACATGCGGCGCTTTCCGCGTTATCGTCTCGACTCGCGGATTCAGGTCTCCGTGTTCCGCGACGGCCGCACCACCTCCTACTGGGGCCGCACCAATGAAATCGGCCAGGACGGCATCGGAGCAACCCTCAGCGGAGAGTTGCAGGCCGGCGAAGTTGTTTCGCTCGAGTTTCCCATCCCGCTTGCTCCCAATGTCATCAAGCTGCGCGCCGTCGTCCGCTACTGTGACGGCTTGCGCTGCGGATTCGAATTTCTGGTCGTGACCGACGAGCAGAGAGCCACTCTTCGCCAGCTCTGCGTCATCTTGTCGACCGCCTCCTGATCCCTTTTTCTTTAGTGTTTTGCCCCCATTTTCCATTACCGCGGTAACTACCTGCCCATTGCCTCGCCCGCTTACCATCGCACCTGGAGTCTGCGCATTGGGAGAGGACTGTATGGGGGAGAAAACTGCCCCGGAAGCAATCACGAACAAGCCGCCGCTGGTGACAGCGCCGCCGGACTCTCGTGTGCTCCCGCATGTCGAGTGCGCAGCTTCGTCCCGCCCCGCTCCCATCGACGATCGCTATCCGTCTTCCCTGTCTCAAAACGCCACCATTGCGGAAGCCCCGCNNTCCCGATCGAGAAAGCCTATCTCGAAGAAATCATCGAGAGCGCACCTGAAGCCATCAGTATTTGCAGCCCAGACCATCGCATCCTGCGCCTCAACAGCGAGTTCACTCGGCTGTTCGGCTTTACCACGGCTGAGTCCGCCGGAAAACGTCTCCAGGAGATCATCGTACCCCCCGATCGCTATGCGGAAACCGCGTGGATCTCTGAGTGCATTGAAACCCAGGCGAAAATCACGCTTGAAACCCGGCGCCAGCGCAAGGACGGCTCGTTAGTCGAGGTTCTGCTCTCCACTTCGCCCATCACCCTGAACGGGAAAAAATTCGGGGCCTACGCCTCCTATCGCGACATCACTGATCAAAAGCGCGCCGAGGAATTGAACGCTGCCCTCTACGCCATCGCCGCCCGCAGCCAGGCCGCCGAAGATCTGCAAAGTTTCTTCGCTGCCATTCACAACATCGTCGGCCAGTTGATGAACGCGCGCAACTTCTACATCGCGCTCTACGATCCGCAGTCCCAGCTCTTGAGCTTTCCCTACTTCGTCGATGAAGCCGACGCCACTCCCGCTCCCAAACCCCTCGGTCGTGGCTTGACAGAATACGTTCTCCGCTCCGGTGAACCTCTCCTCGCCACTCCCGCTGTCTTTGACGAATTGGTCGGCCAATGTGAAGCGGAACTGATCGGCGCTCCCTCGGTGGACTGGCTCGGTGTTCCCCTTAAGAGCGGCACGACCTCCATCGGAGTGCTGGTCGTCCAGAGCTACCACGCCAACATTCGTTTCGGCGACCGCGACCGCGAGATTCTCAAATTCGTTTCGCAGCAACTCGCCGCCGCCATCGAACACAAGCGTTATGAAGAAGCGCTGCGCCGTTCGGAGGCCCGCTCGCGCTCCCTGATTCTCAGCGCCGCCTTCGGCATTTGCCGTTGCACCATCAGCGGCCGCTTCGTCGATGTGAATCCCGCCCTCATCGCCATGCTTGGATATTCGTCGGTCGAGGATCTACTTCGCCTCGATGTAAAGCAGGACGTCTTCGTCTCCCCATTGGAATTGGACCGCCTCGCCGAGGATTGCCGCCGCACCGGAAGTCTCAATGGCGTTGAAATGCAGTGGAAGCGCAAAGACAACCGCATCATCGTCGTACGACTCAGCGGCTGTGCCGCCATCCTTACCGATGAGCCCGAAGAAGTCCTCGAACTGATCGCCGAAGACATCACCGACCGCCGTCAGCTCGAAGAGCAGCTTCGCCAGGCACAAAAAATGGATGCCGTCGGCCGCCTCGCCGGTGGCGTCGCCCACGACTTCAACAACCTCTTGATGGTGATCAACGGATATACCGAAGTGTTGCTCGAGGAAACGCCAAAAGGCAGCGCCACCCACCATAAGGTTCAGTCCATCCAGCAGGCCGCCGAGCGCGCCGCCACCCTCACCCGTCAGTTACTGGCCTTCAGCCGCAAACAGCTCCTCGAACTTAAGGTGGTCGACGTCAACAGCGTCGTCACCGATATGGAACGCCTTCTCCGGCCGCTGATCGGCGAGAACATCGAACTCATTACCAAGCTTGCTTCCGACGCCGGCAACACCCGTGCCGATGCCGGTCAGCTCGAGCAGGTCATCATGAACCTGGTCGTCAACGCCAAAGACGCCATGCCCGAAGGCGGCAAGCTGACCGTCCAGACCGCCGACGTTACGGCGCGCCAGAGCTTCAGCGAACGTCGCTTCATCCAGCCCGGACGCTACACCGTCATCTCCGTGTCCGATACCGGCCACGGCATGGACAAGGAAACTCAGTCCCGCATCTTCGAACCCTTCTTCACCACCAAGGAAAAAGGCAAAGGCACCGGCCTCGGCCTCTCCACCGTCTATGGCATCGTCAAACAGAGCAATGGATACGTCTTCGCCCAAAGCCAGCCCGGAACCGGCACAACTTTCTACGTCTACCTGCCGCGAGTCGAAGATTCCGCTGAGGCGCTGAGTCCCGCCAAGTTCCCACAGAACGAGGTCGGCGGCCACGAAACCGTCCTGCTCGTCGAGGACGAAGAATCCGTTCGCGAACTGGTCAACGTCACGCTCGCCTCCCGCGGGTACAAAGTGCTTGAAGCCGAAAATGGCGAGGCCGGCCTGCGACTCGCCGAGTCCTGCAACGAACATATCGACATTCTCATCACCGACGTCGTCATGCCCGGCATCGGAGGCCGCGAACTGGCCAAGCGGCTTCTCGCCCTGCGGCCCAACATCTGCGTTCTCTACCTCTCCGGCTACACCGAGGATGCCGTCGTCATGCACGGCCAACTCGGTCCCACCACGGGTTTCCTGCAGAAACCATTCACGCTGCAGAATCTCGCCAAGAAAGTCCGCGAAGTCCTGCGCTCCAAATCCGCACAGGCCAATCCCGCACCAACCGCGCCGGACAAAACACCTGCACTCAAGTCCGTAGCCAAATCAGCCGCGAACTAGTCTGGATTGATCGCTTGCAACACCGGAAAAAACAGCGGCAACACAGGTTCTTACGCAGCTGTTTGCACAATCGCGAGCCCCGATTTGCGCGTAGAAGTTCGGAAGAGTATCGCCTACTTGCGATGCATCATCCGCCGCGCCCTGCCGTCAAGAGAATGCAAACCGTCATGGATCTCCGGCCATAGATCCTTTTGCCAGACTTCCCGCCCCGAGCTATGCGTAAACGGCGCCGGAGTGAACGACATCGCTAACATGACAACCGCAAATACTGCCAGCCACTTGCGCTGGGTAGAAATTCCCGGACGCCGCGGAATCGACGGATGCTGGCTCGTCAGCCACAACACCACCGCCCATACCAGCCATCCCACCCAGTAGTACTTCGCCAGTGGCACAAGCGCGAACACGACGGCCAAAGTAACCCATCGATGCAGCCTGGGAAAGACCGAAAACAAAATGTGCCCGCCATCGAGTTGCCCACCAGGCAATAGGTTCAGCGCGGTCGCGAACATTCCCACCCAGCCCGCAACCGCAATCGGATGCAGCGATAACGACCCCAGCGGCACGTCCAGATGCAACCAGCGTGACGCCAGATGAAAAGCCAGCGGGAATCCCGGTTCATTTTCCTGCGGCGCGCTGCCGAACATCAGCGGATGCGATAACGACAATCCCACCAGCACCGCCGCGCACGACGGAATGAAACCCGCAATCGGCCCCGCAATCCCGATGTCAAACAATGCCTTGCGCGTGGGAATGATTCCCCGGATGCGGATAAACGCTCCGAACGTTCCAATCAAACTGGGGAAAGGAATAAAAAATGGCGGCGTCGCATACACGCGATAATGCCGCGCATACAAGTAATGTCCCATCTCATGCGCGAGCAGGATGAACATGAGCGTGACTGAAAAATAAAATCCATACATCAATTTCGTCGGAGCTTGCCACATCCACTGCAGCGGAAACATCGGAATGCTGTCATTGCTGAATGAAAAAACCGGCTGCCGCAGCGCGAAGTTGGCGTAGATGCGCGCTCCCACCACCGTTGTACTCAACAAGGTCGCGGCCAGCAGCAGAAAGTGCAGCCACCAGCGCGGCCCACGATGCCGCACCACCCACACCTCTTGCGGAGGTTGCGGTTCCCATCCCAGGGAGGGCGGGAAAGTTGAGGTGGGTTCGGACATAGGAACCTGAGGTCAAAGCTCAAAGGTCAGATTGGGAGGTAGGCGCTTGCAATGGGTTCTTCACCTCTGCAATGTGACCTCGAACTTCTGACCTCGCGACAGCGGCTAGTCAATCGATTGCAATTCCTTGCCCGGCTTGAACCGCACTGCCTTACCGGGAGGAATCGAAACTTCCGCGCCCGTCCGCGGATTCCGGCCAATCCCGGTCTTTCGCGGGCGCACATTGAACACGCCGAAACCGCGCAGCTCGATGCGGTCGCCGGTCGAGAGCGCCTTCTTCATGCTCTCGAAGACGGTTTCTACGGCGAGCTCAGCTTTGGTTTTGGTAATCCCGGTGCGATTGACCACTTCGTTGATGATATCGAGCTTAATCACGGCCGTCTCCCGTCGCCCCTGTGAATGATGAGGATTCGCACTCCTCAAGTTATTGATGCTAAGGGACATAGGGCGGATTGTCAACCAGCCCTATTGTCTCGTAAGATGACAGCACCAGCCTAGAGAGATTTTGCGATTTTGTAATCTGAAAATTTTGCAAGTTAAAATCGACCGGCCGAAATTTCCAACGGCGCGGCAAGGTTTTAAATTACCAAATTGCAAAATTACCCAATTCCCAATTCCAAAGGGGTTCCATGAGCATCAAGAGCGACCGCTGGATCCGCCGCATGGCGCAAGAGCACGACATGATTAATCCGTATTCGGAAAAACAGGTGAGCGCAGGAGTCATTTCCTACGGCGTCTCCAGCTACGGATACGACCTGCGCGTCTCCGACGAGTTCAAAATTTTCACTAACGTCAACAGCACCATCGTCGACCCCAAGAACTTCGACGAGCGCTCCTTCGTCACCGTCAACGCCGATGTCGCCATCATCCCGCCCAATTCTTTTGCCCTGGCGCGCTCCGTGGAATATTTCAAAATCCCGCGCGACGTGCTCACCGTCTGCGTCGGCAAATCCACCTACGCCCGCTGCGGCATCATCGTCAACGTCACTCCCTTCGAGCCCGAATGGGAGGGTTTTGTAACGCTCGAAATCTCCAACACCACTCCGTTGCCCGCGAAGATCTACGCCAACGAAGGTCTTTGCCAGATCCTTTTCTTCCAGTCCGACGAAGTCTGCGAGACCAGCTACA
>PMSZ01000088.1 GCA_003168235.1 Acidobacteriaceae bacterium | reverse complement strand
GCTGGCTGCTCCGCGACATCCATGTAACCCTCCATCGCCTGCGTCAACTGTGAATCCACTTCATCGGCGATTGTCATGACATCGGGCAACAGCAAACTGAAGTCCAGAACGCCCAGATTCTTCTGCAACGTACCAAAGAGTGTTACTTGGAGTATTCGTGAGTCCTGCACCAGCATGGCCGAACTGTAGCCTTGCGACCTTCGCAATTTGCCATGGGCCACGGCAGCAGCGGAGCCGATGGAATCGCCTTCCTGTAGGGAGACGTCCGGCGATCTCAGGCGCACAATCAAGTCGTCAATCAGCCCGGGAAGATATCCCGTGCGCTCATCGTCGCTAAGAGCAACGCGGCTAAGCTCCGGGTTCTTCTTGACCCTCGTCAGCCAGTCTTCGACGATAAGGCTAGTGCAACGCTGTAATATTCCCGCCACTCTTTCCTTTGGCGTCGGGACAGCAAGCTTGGAAGTGAGCAACTTATCCCGGACGAGATCGGCCAGTTTCTTAGCCTCGAATGGTTTCACGATGATTTCATCTGCTTCCAAAAGGATTGCGTCCATGGCGCTTTTCACGTCGGGGTAGCCGCTGACCAGCAGCGTAAGTGCATTCGGCTGGAGGTGCCGCATCGCCGTAATCACTGCAAAGCCATCGCTGGGGTTCGGCATGTGCAAATCAGTGATTAGGACATCGAAGCCCTCGGCGGTGATAAGCTTCAGAGCCTCTGTCACGTTCGCGGCAGAAACCACTGCGAAGCCCTTATGTTCTAGGGTCTGACTCATCATGTCGCGAATGGCGTCGTCGTCATCCACAAGCAGAACCTTGTGGGCGACACGGGGTTCGGTCGGGGTCATACTGCACCGCCTCTCTTCACGAACTGCTTCTAGTGTGACTCGGGGTGTATCGTGGAATATGTTCAAAAGTGAACAGTTATAGAGATGGTCAACAGATATGTTGCCGAATCCTATAACTGGGAATGCAGTCATGGGCTGGCGGCTGGAATGCTAAGCGTCGATCCTCACCCCCCTGAGGTACGTCTTCAGCCGGCCCTTTGGTTAACAAGGTGCGTTTTCGCCGATTTGGAACCTTCGCCGCTGAAGCTCTCCATTGTTTGGGTCAACTGCGCATCCACTTCGTCGGCGATAATCATGACATCGGGTAACAACATGTTGAAATCCAGTTGGGTCAGATTTTTATGCAACGTTCCAAAGGTGGTGACTTGAAGGATTCGTGATTCATGGATCAGCATGCCTGCAGAATATCCTTGCGCCCGTCGGAGGAGGCCATGTTCGGCCGCAGCGGGGGACGGAGTGGCGTCACTGTCCTTACTGGGCACCTTGGGACTGTCCAGACGTACTACATATGTCGTCCATCAACCTCGGCAGATGTCCGGTGCGCTGCTCGTCGGTAAGACGAAGGTGGTTAGTTCAGGCGTGCTCTTGGTTCGCGTCAACCAATCTCCGATTAGAGAAGTCTTACAGCGCGTCAAGATTGCGGCGACGCTCTGACTGCTCGCAGATTGTTACCTATGGATTGATCGGTCTGATCGCGGAACGAATGCGACAGAATCTACGTCACGCACACTAAAGGCATAGTCTCTCCGCTGTAGACCCCCGGTGTGGATCAGCCTACGCGGACCCGCCACAAATTCCGCTCCCGTGGGCAGCTGTTGAAAGATCGCGATAACGCTCACTGACCGGATCGTGACATGAAGTCGCTGTGGGCGCGACCGTCTCGGCCGATGCCATACCCGGCTGCCCCCATCGCCGCTCCGATTCGCTACCGGGGGTGCAAACTCGTCCGAGTGTGGCTGACTGGTCATTCTTAACATGGCCGAAAGCGGCCAGTCCAATATTATTCATTGCACGCTTGACAAAGGTTCAGTTCCCTAAGCGATGGACCGGATGAATCGGCGGTTCCCGCTCCGTTTCTGTTCCTCTTAGTATCCCTTCAATTGCCTGAATTAGAATCGCCGAATTGTTCTCCAGCGATTTCTCTGATTTCACCAAGAACGCGGCTGCGCCCTCCTCAAGGAGCTTGGCTTCGTTGCCCTGACCAAGTCCGCTCAGCACCATGATCGGGATGTGTTTTAGGCGAATGTCGCCTTTAAGTGCCCGAAGAACGTCGAGCCCCGATAGTTTGGGCAGCATCATATCCAGCAGAATAAGGTCAGGATTGTTCTCACGAGCACTTCGGAGACCTTCGTCGCCGTCCCCCGCGTGGATAACACTGTACCCGGCCCTTAAGAGCGCCCGTTCATTCGCAATCCGCTGAAACTTGCTGTCTTCGATCAGAAGTATCTTCATGTCATTTACCAGTTAGGTTATTTGTCTGGCTTGTCACCACTGCGCCGTGACTCAACAGGCTCTTCGGAATGGACTTGAGCACCGATCCTACGCCGTGTTTCTCGCGGGAGTGATCCTGCATTGCTCGCGCTGCTTGTGTACGAGAACTGCCGAGGCGCTCGTCGAATGAGTTAACGCGCTCCGTATGTGAACAGTCGCGACAAATGAGGACAATGCTATCGGTCTCTTTGCTGATCGTGTACATGCTTCGATCCTACTCTCTCTCGTTACACACAATGTGCAGTATCACTGGTAAAACGACGATGAAGGGTAACTTTAGTTCGGAATCATGCCAAGGCTGAGCGCCTACAATTGAAGCTGTGAGACATTACAGGATCAAAAAGATGAATGGCTTTTCCATTTTCAAGTGCTCACTCTGCAAACACTCCGTCACCACAATGGAGTTCAACGGTGAGCACTCTCGGTGCCGTACCCAAGCGGCTAGGGCAATGAACGAGCACGCCACGGTGGCACATGGCTGCCCACCACCCGTGTCATCGCATTATGCGCAAATCTGGTCCGCACACTAAATGCGCGTTGCCAACAGAATGTTAAGGCAGCGACGTATCTGGCACAGCGATCCTCACGAGCAAACGCTGCCCTAAGTGCCCGAGATCGTCACGGTGTTGAACTTCGGCTCGGCATAGGTGAAATGTCGGTTCCATCCAGAGAAACGGCAGGAATCTGGGCTTCATCGCCGTATACCTGAATGATCCGCGGGCTGATCGGATAGCGCCGCATCTGCCGGGCATCGAAAGGTCTCAGCAGATCGGACGCCGCACTTACATCCGTCACGCCCGAATCGAGCCACAGATCGTAGGGCATCTGGATCGAGGATCACTGGCATTCGGTCATGGGTAGCGTAGCAACGGCATTTGGAGTCGTAGTGAGGATCGAGCAGGTTTTGATCCAGTTGCCAATGGGCATTCTCTCCACTTCTCCCACAGCCCCGCGAACGCACCATGTTACTCGAACCTTTCACATGTCAAAGACGGCTATTCAGTCCTTGACGAGCCATGCCAGAGCCTCGTCGCGGGTCTCAAAAGTAGGAAAATCGCGGCGGGAGAAGCTTTTCAGGGTCTCGACAAACCCCTGAGGAAGATTCTCCGTTCCGATGAATGCCGATTTCCTGACGAAGGGCTTGTCAAAGACGGCGGTTTCTTTCAAGACCCGGATGGCTTCCGCGTCAAAAGATGCTCCCGTGAAATCCGAAAGTATCAAAACTGACCCGAGCGGATGAGTAGTCACAACGTCGGGCATTCCTCGGAAAATCTCTTCGACCTCACGAGCCGAACATTGTGACATGTCTAGTTGAAGAATCTGCTTACTCTGATAGGTAACGAACCGAGTACGGTCGGTCATGTATCACCTGCTCCCTACTTCCTACTGGAGGTCTTTTCGAGCGAACCTGTCTTTCTTCAGCGGACGCCAGCATTTTCCGGCGAGAGCACGCTTACTTACGATGGCTTGGTAGAGGTTTTTCTCCACGGTTGCTATGTCCGCGTTGCTGTCCAGCACGAGATCGGCGAAGCTCTTGCTCGGCAGCACGTACTCGTGTGCCGCTGGCAACACCGCATTCTTGTATTGCCACAAGATCAAATCCAGAGAACGCCCGCGCTCGGTGATGTCCCTCACTTTTCGGCGATGGAAGCAGACCTCGTCAGGAGCTTCGAGGTAAATAGACAGGTCGAAATGTTGGCGAAGCTGCGCGAAATGGAAGGCAAGAATGCCCTCCACAATCAGCAGCGACGTGGCAGGAATGTGTTCTCGCCGGTCCGTCACACGCAGGTGCTTCGCAAAGTCGTAAATGGGAGCCTCGACTGCATTGCCTGCGGCGTAATCGCGGATTTGGCTCTCCAACAGGTTCACGTCGGTTGCATGGGGCGCGTCGTAGTTCAGCTTTGCTCGTTCCTTCAGCGACAGATGGTTCATCTCCAAGGCATAGACTTCCATCGAGATAACGTGCCCCTTGAGACGAGAGGCCACACGCTTCGCCACCGTGGACTTACCGCTGCCGGACGTTCCGGCCAGTCCAACGATGAAGACATCTTGCTTTCCATCGGAGTCGAGTTCGCCAACAACCTGCACACTTTGATTGTAAGCAGAATCTTGGGCGGAAGCTCGAACCGAAGGTCAGTGGGAGCCAGCCGCCTCTTTCTGCTGAACACGCATTTACGGCTGCGAATGGTCAATGCGAAGCTCATTGCTATTGCTGACGTTGAGGACTAGGCTCAAGAAGTCCCTTCCGCATAGTTCGGTCGCGCTCCCCGGTGGCCTTTTTGCGCAACCGATAGAAATGGGGGTTACTCCTGGAACCCGTCCTCTGCTCCCTACGAGCACCATGCTTATGAGCGCAATCAGCATCGCTTGCACTCTTCGTTATTGCGCTATCCGCGATCCTTTTGCGCTACAGGATGAGCGGACTGAAATCGCAGATCGCCAGGATCAGATCACAAAGGATGTATCCGTCATGCGGTTAGATCACCTCCCGGCCAAAGGCTCCTGCATGGAGTGCGGCAAGGCGTTCCTGTAGCAATAAAGAAACTGATTGAAAATGAACTGCTGGGGATCACTATACCTTAAAGGTTTAAAGGATCGTCAAATGCCGAAGTTTAAAGAGCACATTTCACTCCAGGTCCAATGCGATTCGTGTAACAAGTCGGTGACGGCCTACCCTCTGGTGAATCGAGGTGATCTTGTCGCGGCACTTAGGGGTGGACTCGATGTGAGGGTAATGCATGTCACCCCCGGCAAGGATCACATTTGGAGTTTGAGTCTTGCAGACAAACAAACCCTGAGCAAGACAATTTACCAACGGTTTGGTTTAAGTTCGTCTTAGTGGGCAAAGCACTCCACTGCACGGCTGACCAAGGCTTAGCCGAAATCCGTCCGCACTGTTCCACCGGTTGGAGATCAACGGTAACGGCATTGAACTTTCGGCTGTTCAAAAGGCAAACTGCGCCTTGCGCCTTTCGACATATATCGGGCGAAATAGACTTTCCCCGCTGAGACTCGGAGACGCCTTTGCGAGCCACATACACGTAATCGAGATATGGCTTCGAGGTGTAGAAAACACGGACTGTGGAAGTATCTAGTTGTCCGTCCTTTAGTCTCGTCTATTGCCCCTGCGTCCACCGTTCCGTCAGCCACATCGCTGCGGTCGCAGGGTGGCTCCCGCTGAAGCGCGACTTGAGATCAGTTTTGGGATTGATTCCGGTCTGCTTGAGTTCGCGATAGGCTATCAAATGAGCGCTGGTTGAGTCGACGATATAACAACGCCCCGCGTCAACAAGTTTGACAGCGGGGCAAATTCATTAGCGTCTCGGCGTTCCACTAACAAACCCAAGCCAATTATAGAGCTTCGGAGAAAAGGGTTTAATCACTGTGGTCGCTGAACCATTGTCCATATCACGGGGGTTACAGCTTTTAGTGTTGGACGGGCACTCGCACCGAAGGTCAGTCGCAGAGTCGGAAGCATGGCAAGCACCGCGAGGCAGGATTAAGGGCACAAAGCCAGTGAAGCGAAGTGCCGTTAGATTGGCGGACTCCTCTCTCGTAACTATGGTACTCTCCGGGGCAGGAGTTGGGTCTCACTGGGGAGGAGCGCTTGTGAGGCACGAGCCGATTAAGAAGTAAGTTACCTAATTCATGGCTATGGTATCGCGCTATTGGTATCCGCTTACCCAATCACAATCCGGCAGTTCAGCCGCGCCTTGCGACAATTTTCCATTTCGTCCGATGTATGCTTGAAAGCGGAAGGGCGGTTCGACGCCGCCTACAAACGCGCCCAGGTTCTGCGGGAGGAGCTGAAACTGTTTCAGGTTCGGCATGGGGGCTACTGCTGGAGAGTTTCGCTCTTTCGATGAGCATCGCTGCATTTCCCTACACATACCTCAAACACAGAAACACTCGTGAAGGCGGCCGACAAAGCGCTTTATCGCACGAAGAAGGACGGCCGCGACAGGATCATAGTGGCTCCACCGATCAGTACTCCTCGGGTAATGTTTCTTTTTTGGAGAAATCTGGGGGCAACATGTGCACTATTGAACAGGTTCGCGATTCATGAATCAGTTTAGGTACAAACAGCTCAAGAGCATGGTGGTACCGGGCTGCAAGACTCTTGCCGACGGCTTTTTCACAGGCGCTGTTCAAAAAAAGCACCTCCTTCCGAGCGGACATCGAACCTGGGAGTCCATGGGAGAACGGGTACTGTGAGAGTTTCAACGGAAAGCTGCGCGATGAGTTTTGAACGGCGAGATCTTTTACTCGCTGAAGGAGGCACAGATTCTGACGGAGAGGTGGCGCGTGGAATACAACACGGAACGGCCCCACTCGGCTCTGGGTTACAGGCCACCGGCACCGCAAGCAATAGTCCTTACTGCTTAAATAGTGATTGCAAAGAGGCGTCATCAATCCGGCTTTTCGCCGCCAACCAATGAGTAAAATCTCGGGGACTAATGTGTATCGGTTTTTGAACTGTCTTTTTCTCAAGACCGGACTCAAGGTCTGCCTGTTTGCCAGTGTTGGCGATCACCGTCCATGTCTTCGTCTTCCTTGCTTTCCTACGCCCGGTGGCGGTTGAGCGAATTTACCTTCATTTACGCATGAGTATGACGAGGTCTGAGTTCCGAGACTGTGCCAAAATGACCAGTTCTTAAGCGTCCGGCTCCGATCCACAATCAAATCTGCCAGACAGCAATCGGCAAATCAGGCGCTTGGGGGTCTAATCCGGCGAGAAGCGCTATTTTCGTCGCTACCAGCACCTCTAACAAAGTGGCGGTGTTACGAACGCTTCCCGAGATGGTCCAAATGCGATCCCGCACGAAGTTCAGCAACTCTATAACGTGAGTGTCCGTCTTGACAGGATGCATGGGGTACGCGGCTTTCTTCGAAAGCCTAAAGAGGGAAAACTTTAGATGGGCTGACTCAGTTCTGGGAATCTGATAGAGGGTTCGGAAGTCTGTCTCAGTTTATTCGAACCCCTCGTCAAACCGAAAATAGGCCCGAACAGCCCGCCAACGGTTCATCGCTTAGGCGATTGCTTTAGCCGCGCCAACGAAAGTATCCCCATCCCCCGCCGCCGAACAGAAATAGCACGATAAAGTAACGATCAATACGGTTTCCATGTTGGAACCTCAGCTGTAATCAAAGAAGCTGGACTGGCCTATGTAACAGTCGTCTCACCTCTTCACTGGATAACATGATAGAACTGGCGAAAACGGATGCCTGATCACATTAGACCACTTTGAGCCGCTCGATTTGTACGGGGCAGTTTGCACATTAGTAACCGGATGTGCGCGCTCAACACCCTGCGCCACCATATTTATTCCAGAACTTTCTCAGATGTGCAGTTTGGATCAGTCGGGCCATTCTTTTTGGGCCTATACTGAATCGATTGACGAGACGAAGAGTCGCAGCGAAGAGCACTGCTCCGGCGTCATTGGAGGGAAACAGGAATCTGACCCATAGCACCAGTAAGATGACAGCCAAACTGCGCGAGTCTCCCCAACCGCCCCTTTCACGTCCCGGTGCGACCCCTGACTCAGACCGCGCCAAGAAGCCACGCCTCGCCGAACCCTCTCCCTCCGGCGCAGAACTGAACCCCGGAGATCGCGTCGAGGGTTTGGGCAACTTCGGAGTACCGACTGGGGAGTTGGGCACAGTTGAACAGGTAGACGAACAGGGCGCGGTCGTCAAGTGGGATGATGACGGCCTGCATGAGGGTCCGCCAACCTTGGCTCAAGAAAGTCAGAAGAAAGCTCATCCCCTTGCCAAGCCAGCAGGTGCATAGTTCAACAGTCTTAACTTGCCAAAAGGACAGGCGATATTCGATGCAGGGATAATCGCCAGCCTATCCACTCCTACAGTCGAATGCGGAATTCTTCGTTTGACCTGCCCAATTATGGGCACTGTGCCAAACTGTCGGCAGTCGTTCGGCACCAAATGCTCACCTGCGAAGCGATCTCTCTGTGAAATGTTCAAGATACCGTTCCGATGCCTTTGGTTACCGGTTTGCGGGTGAGTTTTCTAAAGCTGGCAATGCCATCCAAGAGCAACAACAAGTTCCACCCCAAGAGATTCCTTGCCATCGGCGAGGGCAGAATAGT
>PMSZ01000350.1 GCA_003168235.1 Acidobacteriaceae bacterium | reverse complement strand
GCGAGGTCTCGTGGGCGATGAATGAAAAGGTCTTGTAATCGGAGTAATCGGTGCCGGGAATCATGATGGTGGTCGGAAAGCCCTGTCCATAATTGAACGGGTGGTATACCCCTCGAAACAACGGGTAGGGATACTCGCCAAACAGCTTGCTGAAGTAGCGGACGCTGTTGCTCATTTCAGCCAGAATAAAGTCTTCCTTGATCGCTTTCCGGATTCCCGGCATGGAATAGAACTCGAGAGGCAGTTGCTTCCCGTCGTCTTCCTTGGCGATGTCCTTATGAATCTCATACGGTCCCACGGCAAAGGTCGCGAGAACGACGGGTTGCTCCATGCGGAATTCCGTGAGCACGCTGTCCTTTGTGTTGGGCGCCGGGCCCTCCCTGACCAACTCTCCGATGCTGACCACGCGGTCTTTCTTGCGGTGCACCATGGAAATATCAAATGGGCACCGCGGCAAATAACCGTGACGCGGATACCAGGCTTCCGAGCTGCGCGGAAAATATGTGTCTTCCAGGTAATTCGGCGACTCCATCATGAATTCGCCCTTCAGCGCGAGACTCAAGGAGAACTTTTCGCCGACTGCCATCGCTTTGGGAAGGACCACCGTGAAGCCACCTTCCCACGGCTCCTGGAAGAACGTCAGCGCCGCGCCGCCGGAAAGATTGGCGCTTAGCAGGTACAACTGTTTCTTGCGGCGTTCGTCATCGCGAATGCCCAACCTTTCCCCCACCGAAAAAAAGATGGCCCGAAGACCCTCCACCCGGGAAACCATATCCAATTTCGCTATCTCGCCGAGAACCTTTTTGGGTTCGGTCAGGTCTAACTCCAGCACGCATCTCTGCGTGTCGGCCAGATTGTAAGCGTCCGAGTACAGGGATCGTCCCCGGACATAATCCTCCTCGGCCTCGAATGCCATCCACACATCGTTTGAGAACGCAACGTCGTCGTACGCAAAAATGATCCCCTTCTCACCGGCATTGATTCCGAAGCTCGTCACCGGAATATGTGCCTGGGGATCGAACACATAGGAAAAGCGCCCGCGTTTCCCGCCATCCAATTGGATTAGGAAAACTCCCGGCGACTCCCGATCAAGAATGGATTCCAGTTGCCGGGCCGAAATATTCGTGCCGGTTTCTTTCAGCAGGCGCGGCTCCAGTTCGGCGGCAAGATGCTCCACTGCCGGAGAAGCGGCGGCCCCGCCCTGCAGAAAACCGGCTTTGCCAAACTCGTCAGCCGTCTCGTCAGTAAACCGCAAAACCGCGGTTTTGAAGTCGGATTCGACGTCGTCGGCCTTGAGCATGCGGCGCACGTTTTCCTGTTCGAAGTTCACCGGTGGCGGCGCGCTCTGAAATTTGCCGGAACCGATGAAGACCGCCGACCGCACTTTGCCCGCAACCGGAGCGGGCAAGTACACGACCCCGTTCGTGAAGGTCACGGTCACGCGGTCGCGCTTCAGCACCATGTTCTCCAGGTGAAAGCTTTTCTCTAGGACCTGGGGGTTCTGCAATTGCTGATACACCGTCGCTGCTTCCAACGCCGGCTGTGACTGATTTGCTCGAGACGGGATGGCAGATAGTGCAGGGATTAACAGCAGCAAAGCCGATCGTAACATCGAAAACCGGCAGATAAGGTGAGAACTCATGAGAGATGTCCCCTCAGGCAGCTACTTAGTCTACTCGCGAGGGCACCCTCGTCAACAAAGAACTGAAAGACAAATAAGCGCAGCAATAAAAAAGGGCACCGCCCACGCGGTGCCCCACCTACCAGCAACTTGACTTACTTATTCTCGTTTTGCGATCCGGCGCCAAACTCCTTGCGTTGTATCACCGGACGCGCCGCTCTGGCCGCCGCTACCGCCGGCATGGCCGCCGCTACTCCGTAACGCTCAAGCAGCACCGGTACCATCGCGCCTTCCGCTTCTTTTACAAAGGTGAGTTTATTCTCCCCCACCAGATCGACGCGGACGAAATCTCCCAGCTTCACCTGTCCAGTCGCCACCAGGTTCGCCAGCGGAAACACCAGATGCCGTTCAATCGCCCGTTTCAGGTGCCGCGCTCCATACTTCGGATCGGTACCTTCCGCCAGCAAGAAGTTCTTCACCTCTGCCGTGCAATTGAATACGAACTGATGCGCGCCCGCGGCCATCAGCACTCGCTGCTGCACCATCCCCAGTTCGATTTCCAGAATCTGCTGCAGATGCTCCGAACGCAGCGTCTTGAACACCACCACCTTGTCGATGCGGTTCATGAACTCAGGAGCAAACTTGCGCCGCGCCGCGTCCACCGCCGAGCGATTGATTTTGTCGTCGAGCGCGTTATCCACCTGCACCGCTCTCGGCGCAAATCCCAATCCGCCATCGACCAACCCATTCATCTCCGCCGCACCCAGGTTCGAGGTCATGATGATGATGCAGCTCGAAAGATCAACGCGCCGGTTGTCGCCCAAAGTCAGAGTCGCTTTGTCCAGAATTCCCAGCAGCAGCTGCCACAGCGAGTCAGACGCCTTCTCAATCTCGTCAAACAGCAGAATCGAAAGTTTAAGCTTCTCCGTGTGCCACTGGTTGAGCGCTTCCTGCGTCAGCAGCGGATGCGTTTCGCGATGTCCCAGATATCCCGGAGGCGAACCAATCAGCTTGGCAATCTCGTGCGAATGCTGGAACTCGGCGCAATCGATCTTGATGCACGCGCGCGCGTCGCCAAACAAAGATTCGGCCACCGCTTCTACCACCCGCGTCTTGCCCGAGCCCGTCGGCCCCAGAAACAGCAGATTTCCCACCGGACGCCCCGGCGCATTCAGCCCCGCCAGAAACATCTGATAAATCTCTGCGACCTTCTCGATCGCTTGGTCCTGCCCCACAATCTTCCGGCGCAGAGATCCCTCAAACTCACGGGCGTCATTGCTGCGGCGGCTCGGATCCAGCACGGTTGCAAGGTTGGTTCTCATCGTTTCGGGCCCCTGTTTCCTTTCCGGGATCTTCATATCTTCTGGAAAGCTCTTTCCTGCCAAACTGCTCATTTTTGTCACTTATGAGGAGACTGCCTTTCCTCACCCCGCTGCTTCTAGTGCAAGCCGTTAGCCATCTTCCGCCAGCCCCGTAACGCCCCGTTTCTCATCGTCCTGACGCCGTCTAACCCGTCCCGCGCCGAAACCCGACGATTACCCACAACGCCTCCAAGAGCAATAGTTTGCAGACTGCCGGAAGTTTCCATCAGCTTGCTGACACCACCCGCACGCCCATGTCCGGTAGCCACATCCGCCTAGCCCGCACGTAACTCGCTATTGCATTACCGTCCGGCCACAATAGAAATAGCTTTCCTTCTTGGAGAACATCCTTGTCCAAACTCTCGACGGCCAAACTCTCGACGCCCCGACTCTCGACGTCCCGGCTCTCGGCTGCTAGACTTGCGTTAGCCAATCTTCTGAACGCCACAATCACAATAGAGGCTGCTGCCGCTTTCCTCCTCCGCGTGTCCTTGTCCAGCTTTCTCTTGTCTCCACCCGCAGCCGCCGTGCAGAATCCCCATGCCCAGCAGTTGCTTCAGGTGAATGCCACTGCCACCAAAAAAGCTGGAGCCCCGGCGCTCGTCCCCATCGTCGCGCCTCCTGGATCCGGCGTTTACCTCACCCAGCGCGGAGACAGCATCCCCTCCGTCGCCCGCAAATATCTGAAGCGCACAAAATTCCTCACCTCGGCCGAACTCGCCGAGGCCATCCGTGACGCCAATCAGAATTTCAAGGGAACTTTCCTCAAACCCGGAGAGCAGATCATTATCCCCGGAATTCTCGAAGCCGCCATTGTAGAGAAATCGGTGCCAGTTGCAAGAGATTTTGAAGTACGCGCGATTTATCTCACCGGAGTCATGGCCGGCAGCGATCACGGACTGCGCATCATCCGCCATTGGAAGGAAGTCGGTGGCAACGCCGTCGTCTTCGATATCAAAGATAGCGACGGCATCGTCAACATCGCCTTCGACCACCCCCTCGCCACCGGACAGCGCCACTATATTCCCGATCTGCCGAAGTTTGTTCACTTCCTGCATTCCGAAAACATGCACGCCATCGCCCGCATCGCCCTCTTCCGCGATGAGCACCTCGTCACCACTCATCCCGAACTCGCGGTAAAGTCCCGCAGCTCCGATCAACCCTGGCGTGAAAACGGCAAGCTCGTCTGGACCGACCCCTCGAACCCCAAAGTCCAGGATTACGACATCGCCCTGGCGAAATTCGTCGCCCAGTCCGGAGTCGACGAAATTCAGTTTGACTACGTCCGCTTTCCCGCCGAAGGCAACCAGAAAGATGCTGCCTTCAATTACCAGGCCGAGCATCCGAACCAACCGCGTTCCGAAGTCATCGCCAATTTCCTCGACCGGGCCTACGCTCAAATCCATCCCACCGGGGTCCTGCTCTCGCTCGACGTCTTCGGAGTCATGGCCTGGCAGCGCC
>PMSZ01000348.1 GCA_003168235.1 Acidobacteriaceae bacterium | reverse complement strand
GCTTGCCGTAGAACTGGCGAACTGCGCAAGGAGTTCGAAACGCCGATGAAGGCAACGACGAAAATGCGGACCGCGATCGCGCTTCTCTCGAGCGCGCTTCTGTTACAGGGCTGCGTGGTCGGACCCAAATACAGCCGGCCCTCGGTGGATACGCCGGGAACATTCAAAGAGGTCACGCCCGACGATCTGAAGAAAATGGACGGCTGGAAAGTGGCGCAACCGCAGGACAGCGCACTGCATGGCAAGTGGTGGGAAATTTTCGGCGATCCGGAACTGAACACGCTGGAGGAACAGGTCAGTATCTCCAATCAAAACGTCGCCGCCGCGTTCGCCAACTTCATGGCGGCTCGCGCGCTGGTGCGGGAGGCGCGCGCACAATATTTTCCAACGCTTTCGACGGCCCCCACGGCCACTTNNGTCTACGTTCAATGAATTCTCTCTGCCTTTCGACGCTTCCTGGACGCCCGACTTGTTTGGCCGTGTGCGCAACCTGGTGCGCGCCAATGTCGCGAACGCGCAAGCTACTGCCGCCGACCTCGAGAACACGCGCCTGACGGCGCAAGCCGAGCTGGCAGCCGATTACTTCCAACTGCGCGGGCAGGATTCACTAAAGAATCTGCTGGATGACACGGTAAAGGCTTATGCTGAGTCGCTGAAATTAACCAAGGCGCTGTATGAGACCGGCATTGATTCCGATGAATCGGTAGCGCAGGCCGAAACACAGCTGGAAGCGACCCAGGCGCTCGACACTAACCTCGGCATTCTGCGGGCGCAATACGAGCACGCGGTCGCGCTGCTGATTGGCAAACCGGCTTCTTCGTTCTCGCTTCCTGCGCTGGCATTGAAAACCGCGCCGCCGGCGATTCCGATTGGCGTACCTTCGCAACTGCTGGAGCGGCGTCCGGATGTCGCCGCCAACGAGCGCCTGATGGCGCAGGCCAACGCGCAGATCGGTGTCGCGGTGGCCGCCTATTATCCGACCGTGACGCTCAGCGCCGCAGCCGGGTTTGAAAACTCGAATTTCACCAGTTGGTTGAGTTGGCCGAGCCGCGTCTGGTCGATCGGCACCGCGGTCTCAGAGACGATTTACGATGGCGGCCTGCGCCGCGCGACGGTTGAACAATATCGCGCACAATATGACGAGACGGTTGCCAACTATCGCAACACGGTCCTCACCGCGTTTCAACAAGTCGAGGACAACCTTGCAGCCTTGCGCGTTCTTTCCCAGGAGATTCATGAGCAGGATACGGCGATTACTTCCGCCGAGCGCAGCCTGAAACTGGCGACGGACCGCTATCGCTTGGGCATCGATCCCTATCTCAACGTGATTACGGCGCAGACCACGCTGTTTAGCAATCAGCAGACAGCCGTCGATCTGCGGATCACGCAAATTGTGGACAGTGTAGAACTGATCGAAGCGCTAGGCGGAGGCTGGGATGCCTCCACACTCCCCACGCCACAGCAGATCATTTTGCGAACGGCGCAAATGTCAGCGACGACCGCGTCCCAACCCCCCACGAGTCAGCCGCCGGCGAACGTAACGCCGGCTGCGCCCAACCAGTGAGGTTCCAGAAATGAGAAAGGGTATCGCCGAAGCGATACCCCTGTTTCCATTCCTGGTTATTGTGATTCCGCATGCTACTCGCGGTCGTTCTACTTGCGTTCTTGCCACTTGCGTTCTACTCGCGTTCTTTGCGGATTTTCTTGCGCGCACGCTTTTGCGCCAAAGCCTGCTTCACCCGGCGTCTCTCACCCGGTTTCAGGTAGTAGGAGTGACGCTTGACTTCTTTAATAATGTCTTCCGTCTGGACCTTGCGCTTGAAGCGGCGCAGGGCGTTCTCCAACGACTCGCCCTCTTGCAGTCGAATTTCTGCCATAGCTCATCACCCCCTAACCGGTAAAATTGCTGACTCTTAAGCTTATCGCATTGTGGCGATTTGCGCCGCAGCAATTGGCTTGGCGGTGGTGGGATGTTTTTGAAGATCAAGCAAAAGATTATTCCAAGCGAGAATCGTTACTTGCTCTTATCCGCAGGTTCTGGCTCTGGCTCGACG
Organism: Acidobacteriaceae bacterium; assembly: GCA_003168235.1. Classification (GTDB taxonomy): domain Bacteria; phylum Acidobacteriota; class Terriglobia; order Terriglobales; family Acidobacteriaceae; genus Acidiflorens. The sequence goes on along the minus strand of PMSZ01000348.1, from coordinate 4,644 downwards.
GCTCCCGGCATCACCTTGAGCGGAGCCGGCAACTGATCGTCGAGTTCCGGATGGGGTATGGGCTTGCGCGGCAGCATCTGGTCGCGCATCGCGGTGTTGTAAACGAAGATGGCCTCGACGGTCGCGGCCTGGGCCAGATCGGCAGGCTGCAAACGTTCGTAAGTGTCCATGTTCGAATGATGCGTGCGCGTGAAGTAGTCCATCGTGTCTTGAATGAACTGGAACCCCGGAACCCCGACAGCGTCGAACGACTCATGGTCAGTGCCGCCGGTGTTGCGCAAGGAAATCGTAGTGACACCGAGATCTTTCAGCGGCTCCATCCACTGCGCAAAGATGGGGCCGACGGCGGCGTTTTTCTGCAGGTAAATTCCCAGTATTTTGCCGGTCCCATTATCCAGGTTGAAGTAGCCGGAGATTTTCGCCTGCTCGGGCTCGATCACGACCGGACCACCGGCCTTGCGCATAAAGTCAGGCTTCCCGATCTCGTCCGGAGCCGTGGAGAGCGGCACGTATCCGAAATGCAGCTTCACATACCCGGCCGAGCCGAACAGTCCCTGCTCTTCGCCTGTCCACAGGCCAATGCGGATCGTACGCCGCGGTTTGACTTGCAGCGTGTTGAGAATCCGCATCACTTCCAGCGCCACCACCGTGCCCGCGCCATTGTCGGTCGCGCCCGTTGCCGATGCCCACGAATCGAGATGGCCGCCGACCATTACCACTTCATCTTTCAGCTTGGGATCGGTGCCAGGAATTTCAGCGATCGTGTCGAAGCCGTGCTCATGGTCGCCGAAGAATTTCACGTCAACGTTCATCTCCATGCTGACCGGCACATTTGCCTTGAGCAGACGGTAGACGCGTCCATAGTTCTCGATGGCCATGATCACGACTGGCAGGGCATCCGCGTGTTCGCGTTTGTAGGTGAACCATCCCAGGCTTCCGTCGTCGAAAATCGTGCCCCCGGAGCCGCCATTGTCGCGTCCGTCGCGGCTGGGAAGGACAACCGCCAGAGCGTGCTCCTCAGCGAGAAACTTCCCGGTCTTTTCCAGTAACGTGCGGCGCTTGACATAATCTGGCACTCGATCCGCAAACGACCGAGGTTTTTCCAGCGGATACTCGGCGATCTTGGCGAGTTCTTTCTCATCCTCGCGCGTGAACAGCGGCTTATCCACCGGATTTACGTCGCGCATGTCTCCGAGCAGAACGATTTTTCCGGCCACCTTGCCCTTGTATTTGTCGAAATCCTTATCGTCGGCGATATGAACCCAAATGGCAGGGCCGGTTACGGCGCCGCTGGTCGCGGGCGACCAGGGTGCGGCCTGGGCGATGAACACCGCGGTGTCGGGCGAGGTCATCCGCACCCAGGTGTTGAGCTGCTGCCATCCCATGCCGAACTCGCCCCAGTCTTCAAGGTGGGCGTTGCTGCAACCCATCGCCTTCAGTTGATCGCGCGTCCACTCGTTGGCCTTGCGCACATTGGGAGACCCGGTAAGCCGCGGGCCGATGCCATCCGCCAGGGCTGACGCGTAATCCATGACATGCGAATGGGTGATGCCTTCGTCGCGAATTCGCTGGTACATCGTGTAGTCGATCTCTTCTTTGGCGGGCTGCGGCATTTCGTACGATGGTTTGTCAGTCTCGGCCGCGGTTTTCTCTTTATTATTCGGACCCGCATTATTCGGGCCCGCAGAAATCGAGAGCGGCAGGGCAAAGCCAACAATCAAAACAAATCCAACTCTGACAATGTTGCAGAACGGCATGGGTCCGGATCTCCTGGTCACAAAGTTCGATGGAAAAAGCGTGATATAAAAGTTCCCAAAGCAGAGTAGCAGATATGGCCGAACAGAAGTAGCGACGACAAGAAGACTGGCGAAGAGATAAAGTATGAAGTTGGCCAGAGACGGGCTGGTACGATTCCCGCGGGGATCAAAATCCGCGCATCAAAATTCACGCATCAAAATTCATCTCAGGAGTTCCCATGAATCACGATCATTCCTCGAATTATTCCGGGCTCGAATTGGACCGGCGCAGGCTGCTGAGGTTCGGTCTGGGCTCCGGGCTGGTGGCGTCGTTGCCACGCACGCTGCTTTATGCGCAATCCGTGCCACAAACTTGCGCGCCTCCGATTCCGCAGGACCACGCACCGGCCAACGGGGGACCTTGCCCGTATCCGATTCCGTGGCTCGATAAAAACGGCAATCACAATCAGAGCCCGATGCCGAATACAGAGCTTTCCAATATTTATCACTTCAAGGGAAAGTTGGCGCGCTGCAACGGTTTTACGGGCATGGGCACTGACAACCAAGGCAACCGTCTGGCGTGGGGCACGCCTACGACCGACTACAGTTACATGTCCGGAGAATACTGGGCAGCGCGCCAGGCGCATGAAGCTACTTTCGCCCATACCTGACTTACGGTGTTCAAGGGACCGGCGGTCCCCGCGAACCAGATCCACGATTTCCATCCACCGATTTCTCCCGAAGGCCTCTATTGGGTCACGCCGGTACCGGCGGCCGGCATCACCTTCAGCGGCGACGAAAAAGTTGCCACCTTGCAGATGTCCAACGTTCCCATCATCGACCAGCCGCGCTGGCCAGCGATGGACGCGGAGACGAATCCAGCATTCATGGATTTCAAGCTTGTGTTTACCACAACCGGGGAGCCGGTAAAATATGAAGACCCCGCGCGCCAATACCGATTCGAAGGTTTCAGGGCGAGCGCACAACTGGAAGCGACATTTCGCGTGCCTGGCATCGATTTCACTTTCAAGACGGATCCGTTGGACACCTCGAAGAGCAGCTTTGCGGTGATGGGCACCGAAGTCAACGGCAAGTATTACGAGGCGGCCAAGGCGTAGGGCACGGTCGGCGCTTTTTTCATTCCGCGCATCGAAATTTTGCGTTATATTTCCGCCGCTGCAAGACGCAATTCACTTTTGTGGCTGGGAGTCATGCGAATCGGTGAGAGCGCCATCCTGAATGCGTAACAGAGTCCTGCGATGCTGGGCTTCGTCGTGCTCCAGCCGAGTTGCAACCTGGAGTTGAGCTTCAGCTTCTTCCTTGCGCCCTAGTCGGGCGAACGTCAAGCCGAGATAGTAGTGAGCCTCACGTGAGGATCCGTCACTGGCTATTGCCTGCTGCAGCAGATCGATCGCGTCAGGGTAACGCTTCTGTTCGAAGGCTACTCGTCCCAAAGCCGACAGAGCGCCCGCATGTTTCGGCTCACGAGCCAATACCTGGTGGAGGTTTCTGGCCGCCTCGTCCAGATCCTTCGCATCGAGGTCGATGAGCCCGAGCCGGAAGTACGATTCGCTTTGCGCCGGAGCCAGCGCGATAGATCGCTCAAATTCTCTCCGGGCCTCGGGCTCGTGCTCCAGAGCGGCGAGTGTCATCCCCAGAGCACAATGACCGGAGGCATCGTCCGGGCGCACCGCGACGTACCGGGCAAACTGCTGGCGCGCGTCTTCAAACTGCGACAGCCCCAGGAAGGCACGTCCCAGATTGTAAAGAGCGAGCGGATCGTCGGCGCGCATTTTCAACGTGCGCTGGAAGGCCTCAACTGCGTCTTGCCACAAGGATATTTGCAGCGCAATGGTTCCGAGTTCGGAGTTAACATCCGGATTGTCAGGCGCATATTTCCGGGCGTCCATCAGAAACGCCAGGGCTTTTTCGGAGTCTCCCGCTGCAGATGCAGCGCGTGCCTGATCCTGCAAGATGCGCACCAGAGCGCCTGAGGCGTCGCTACGAACTGGGTCAAGGCGGACGGCTTCGCGTAACTGAGGGACCGCTTCCTCTGGACGACCCAGTTGCACGTAGAGCAGGCCGAGGTGGGCGCGCGCAGCTGCGAAGTCGGGCTTTTTCTGAATGGCGCGCAGGAAGAGTTTTTCGGCCTCCAATTCACGGTGTTGAAGGATGCGGACGACTCCGAGCAGATCGAGAGCGCGATAGTCATCCGGGGCGGCGCGTAGGACAGACTGCAGATCGCCTTCAGCGCGAGTCAGTTTTCCAGCCGTGATGGCCTGCGCGGCATCCTGCAACAATGACGTGTTGGAGCCCTGATGCGGATCCTGAGCTGCGGCCATCAGGATCGAGAGGAACACAACGGCACTGGATAAGAATTTATTCCGCACCTTGGCCATGGCCTTCAATTTACTTCGACGGCTCAGTAATCGTTACGATCCGGTCTGCCGTTTGATCCCGCAAAACCTGACGAATACCGCTTGGCCAGTGGATCTCGATCTCACGGATGGAAGTGGCACCACCCAAGCCGAAGTGCAATCGCTTGTCGCTCGAGGACTGGTAACTGCTGCTGGTAGTCACAGTCGCAAATTGTTCCCCCGCCGAAGTAGAGATTCTTACTTGCGCTCCGATGGCGTCGCGGTTGCTCTTCACACCCACCAGGTTCAGCATAATCCAATGGTTCGCAGTTTCTGTCTCATTCAGCAGGATCCACGCAGGCCCGTCATTGGATGTGACGACCGCGTCCACCTTGCCATCATTATTAATGTCTCCGATTGCCAACCCGCGTGCGGCCCATTGCTGCCGGAACACATCTCCGGAAAGCGCTGAAACATCCACAAATTTCTTCCCCTGCTCGTTGTGTAAGAGCAAAGGTGGTTCGCGGTAACGCACATTCGGGTCATACATC
>PMSZ01000238.1 GCA_003168235.1 Acidobacteriaceae bacterium | reverse complement strand
ATCTCATGGTTCAGCGTGCGATTACTGAATCATTCCTCAGGGGCTACCGCGCTGTGATCTGGATAGCTACAGGCCTTGCAACTTTGAGCGCTATTGCTGCGTGGCTGCTAATTGAGTAGGGCGCCCATATTTCTGCAAAACGGAATCAGTACCAGCAAACGCGCTTGTGTTTACGAATATCGCGTCACCCCACGAGCGAGAATTGTCATACCCAGTCGGCGTACCAAGGCAAAAGAATGACAACGAGAAGGCTCAGAGCAGCATGGGCAATTTTCATGATGACCTCATTCAACCGTTCAGGCGGCATCATAAGTCTTCGCGGTTTGGTGACTCCGGGGGTGGGAGTCTGAGTTTGATTGGTTGAAGAATCCGGAGTTTGGGTCGGCGTAGAGGGAACGGACGCAGTCGCGGACCGGGCAGGAGGCGTTGGACTCGAACTGGGACGTGTGGCCTTCTGCGCGAGGGCCGAAACGGACCAGCCCAGCACTAGCACTGACAATGCCGCTGCGATCAATGCGAAAGGAAGATTGATACCGCCGAGATGGGTCGTCAGTGCATTCTCCATGAACTCATCACTCTCTCTTGTAAATACGAGGGCGAGCGTAGCCATCGTCTTGGGAGGAAGACAGTGCTGCACCTGTCAAAAGCGACAGTTGTGGGGAACAGCATGATTGTCGTACACCGATGCTTGTAGAACCGTGTGAGGCAGCAGAAAACTGTGGAGCTAATATTCCGACACTCCTGGCAAAGATCCCGGATGAATTCAAACCGCTCGCCGCACTCGGCATCGGTGCTTTCGTCGTGGTTTTTCTCGCCCTCTTCCACGGAGTGGGTCTCCACTGGTCGATAAATGGCGGAAGCGTGTGTGAGTCGAATCCGCCAATAAACGATAAACAAAGGACACAGCAGAGCACAGTCGGCAATCTTAGTCCTTGTAAGCCATTGCATGATAAGCAACTGATTTCTGAAATCATTCTTGGCCGGGCAGGCCCGCGGCTCGAAGGGCCGGTCCGTTGTCCCAAAACGCATTGGCAACTGCGAAGGCAATTTATCACCCGATAGATCCCATGCTCATGCGCAAAAAAAGCAGTGGGACGCTTGCGCGTCTCACTGCTGGGAAGGTGTTGCTATGCTGCCTCACCGCGCCGGAACAGAATCCGGCGTGTTACCGCCCATGCCTGCCGCCGCCGCCCCCGTGCGATCCGCCACCGTGCGACGAACTGCCATGCGAAGACCCGCCGCCGTGGCTGCTCGGGGCGGAATGGCTGCCGCCGAAACTAGGAGCGGAGCGTCCGCCGTAGCTGGGAGCCGAGCGACCACCATAATTCGGAGCGGAGCGTCCGCCATAAGCGCCACCACCATATGAGCGCGGCTGAACAATCGGCTGCCTCATGTTGAGCGGCGGACGAGACGACCCGCCGTAGGCGCCGGAGCTATAGCCGCGGCTTTGCGGAGCGGCGCTGCGCGAGTATCCGGACCGTGCAGAGTCGGACGAGGACCCGTACGACGAACCGCGCCCGTATGAAGACCCATTCGATGCACGCTCTTCTCCTTGACTGGACGATCCATGACTGTAGGATCCGCGACTGGACGATTCACCCGCTCTGGCCGATTCCGCTGTTCTGGCCGATTCGGAGGACGACCGCGCCGGCATGGGCGAAAATTTCTGCCAGCCGCCGCTGCTGCCACCTTCGCGACCAGAATTCGAGTTCGCCGTTCTCGACGCGCCCTCGCTGGAGCTGCGCGCTTCCGAGCTTCTCGCTATGCTTCGTTCCTCAGATTGACCAGTTTGACCGAAGCGCTGTGACCCGTTCGTTGCCGTTCTATTTTCAGACGATCGGTACTGCGACGACCTATTCTCGGACGCCCTATTTTCGGAAGATCGGTTCGCCGCCGTCGTCGTGCCGTGGCTCGAAAAGAAGTGCTGATTCTGCGCCACGTTCCGCGTCGTCGATGCAGCCGCCGCGCGTCCGCTGGCCGAGAAGCTTTCGCGGCCCGGACTCACGGGCGGTCTGCCGGTGCTGAATCGCGCATTCTGGAACTGCGAGTGCGTCATCGCCGAAGCGTTCATGTGGCCGGTACCGAAATCCTTGCCGGAGACCGTAGTGCCGCCGCGGAAGTTCGCATCGTGCATCGCCAGGTTCACGTTCGAAAAGCGCGAACCGGAGCGCAGCGCGGCAAACCCGCCACGGTTATAGTCGTTCAGCCCAACCGCGCCGAACCGGCCGCCGTAACGGCCATACCAGGGATGGAAATGGTCGCCTGGTCCGAGTGGCAGCCAGCCGATCGAACCACCGAAACCGAAGCCAAATCCAAAGCCCAACCCAAATCCCGGCCCGAAGCCAAAGAATGAAACATACGCCGGCGCCCAAATCGGACGATAGAACGGGGATCCATAGGCCGGTCCGGGCCACCATCCCCAACCGCCATTGAGATACATCCAGCGGCCATAGTGATACGGAGCCCAGCCCCAGGAATCGTACGAAACCCAGGTCCATCCCCAGTAGGGTTCGTACACCCAGCGACCGTCGCGATACGGAGCCCAACCCGGCGCCACCGCAGGCCGCCACACTGGACCGTAATCCGGAACTTCCGACCAAGTGCCGTGCCCGTCGAGATCTTCCGATCCGACGTAATAATCGTTGGTCTGGCGCCGCGAAACGGAATTGCGAATCATGTTGTCGCGGTCGCTGTTCCACTGGTCAAAATCGTCGCGCGCCGGAGCTTCGCCAATCTTGTATTGCTCGTCTGCGCCCGTGCCCTGAATCGTGATGTACTGGTTCTGCCCCACACGCGTTCCACCCTGCGGAGTCGTGACTTCGATTTCGCCTTTGCGGACCAAGACTTCGGTGTGATCGTCAGCGGTCACCAGAATGCGGAAACTCGATTCGCGCCGCT
>PMSZ01000083.1 GCA_003168235.1 Acidobacteriaceae bacterium | reverse complement strand
GGTCTGTAGATGTGGGAATCGCGAATGCGATTTCCAAGCCTGGCCTCAGCCAGGCGTCATCTGCAGGCCAGTTACGCTGTCGCCGCATCGGCCAACATCGGGGGCCGATAGGGTTCATTCTTGGCGAGCACGGCCCAGGCCATGCGTGCCAGCTTATTCGCTAAGGCCACTGCGGCCACGTTACGGTGGGTGCGTGCCGTGAGTTGGGCCAGCCATGCACTCAGACCGGAAGATTGCTTCGCGCTCTGTTGCAGGACGGCGCGAGCCCCGTGCACGAAGAGTCTTCGCAAGTAAGAGTTCCCGCGTTTGCTAATCCCGAGAAGCTTTTGCTTGCCACCGGTGGTATATTCGCCCGGGACGATTCCGAGCCAGGCTGCGAACTCTCGCCCCTTCTTGAAAGCTGCTCCGTTGCCGANNCCGATGCCAGGGATCGCCACCAATCGTCGGCAGGCTTCGTTCTCGCCGGCAGTCTTCTTGATCACCGCATCGGCTTCGTCGATCCGCATTTGCAGGTGATCGAGCTCCAGCTTCAGTTGCGCCAGCAGCACGCGCAATGCGCCTGATAACTTGGCGCTGGCGTCTTCCAGGATCCCGGGCAATGCCTCATCGACATGGCACCGTCCCTTGCGCAAAGTGATTCCACGTTCGAGCAGCAAGCCACGAATCTGGTTGATGACCGCTGTGCGACGCATCACCCAACGTTCACGCACTCGATGCAGGGACTGTAGATCCAGTTGGTCATCGCTCTTGATCGGTACGAAGCGCATCTTCGGCCGCCCGACTGCCTCAGCGATTGCTTCAGCGTCAATGTAGTCGCTCTTGTTGGTCTTCACGTACGGCTTCACATACTGAGCCGGCATCAGCCGTACCTCATGACCCTGCCCTCTCAGTGCCCGGCCTAGAAAATGCGCCCCTCCGCAGGCTTCCATGCCAATCAATTCGACTTGCAGGTTCGCCGTGAAATGCAGCAGTTGCTTGCGCGAAAACTTCTTGCGCACCACAACCTCGCCGCGCAGGTTGAGCCCAACCAAATGAAAGACTGTCTTGCCGAGGTCAATGCCGATCGTGTGTAGTTCCATGGGATGCCTCCTCCGTACGCCTCTTATACCCCAGCCATGCAAAGGCGGCGGACCATCCCATTAGTACAGGTTGGGTCATAGGCACGGAGCCACCAAACGAAATGCCTCGGATTGGGCTCATTGTCCCCTTTCGTAACTATGGTGGCCTTCCTAGCCGGAGTACCGTTAACTTGGGATAAAACGCTCAAGAGTCGTACCAGCTTGTTGTCTGTCTCACTACAGAAGTCCGTCGAAAGCGACGGTCTTAAGAGATTCTTTATTCCACACTTTCACACGACCAAGATAGCACTCGCAGGGGTCTTAAATTGAAAAACAAACACGTAGGACTGAGATTGGGCGTGGCATTTGCTGTTCTGATTGCCCTCTTAGCAGGCATTGGGCAGTTCGGACTTCGCCGGATGCAAACAATCGATGAGACCCGTTCCGAAATCACCGGGAGAAAGTTAACCGACCTGAATCTGGCACGAAAAGCGTTGACGGTCTCCGATGACAATAGTCGTATCACGATGGAAATAGTCCTTGTAGAGAATAGAGCACTTGTCAACACACTGTTGGCAGTCAGGTCTGAGAATAGCAAGGAAATTACAAGCCTGGTGGAGGAGAGCGAACGCCGCTGTGAATCCGAGAAAGTGAAGCAGCTACTATCTGAGGTGAAGAAGACTAGACAACCATATGTGGAAAGTTCTCTCCGAGCTATCCATTTGATTGTTGATGAAGGGAAACACGACGAGGCGGAAGCGGTCATAGTCGAGGAAACGATACCTGCGCTGCACAAATATCACGCCGCGTGGGAGGAGTTTGTGGAGTTTCAAAGCAACGAAGTGGACGTAGCTGCCAAGCAAGCACAGGTTGATTATTCGAGAGCCCATCGCCTTGTTGTTTTGCTGGTTTTGCTAGCAGTAGCCGTCGCTCTCGTGATCGCGCGATTCGCAACCCGGCAGGCTCAAAGGATCTACGGACAGGAGATAAGCGCGCGCGAAGTCGCTGAAGTTGAGTTGCAACGAAGCGACGAACGCATGCGGATGGCGGTGGAAGCGGCGAGGATAGGGTTCTGGGACTGGGATGTTATTAGGGACGAACAGGTCTGGTCAGATACCTGCAAAGAGTTACTGGGCTTGCGACCAGAGAGCACCGCGAACTTTCAGGTGTTGATGAACAGCGTCCATCCCGATGACCGGAAGATGATGGGGGACGGAATTAATGCGGCCATTGCGGAAAAGCGAGATTACGGTTTGGAATTCCGTGTGGTTTGGCCGGATGGCAGCCTGCACTGGCAAGCCGCCCAAGGGCGTGCCTTCTACGATGAGACCGGGCACGCGACTCGCATGGCCGGAATCAGCATGGGTATCGATGAGCGCAAACATACAGAGGAACGCTTGCACTGGCAGGTTGCAGCTTTGGAAGCCGCCGCCAACGCCATTGTGATCACCGATTCCCACGGCACAATCGTGTGGGTGAATCATGCGTTCACGACGATGACTGGCTACAGCAAAGAGGAAGCCCTGGGCAACAACCCCCGCCTGTTGAAGTCCGGCAAGCAACCGCAAAGCTATTATGCCGATCTGTGGTCAACCATTTTGTCAGGCAAAGTCTGGCATGGCGAACTCATCAACAGTCGGAAAGACGGAACAACCTACACGGAAGAGATGACGATCACGCCAGTGACCCGAGACGGGGTTGCCGACGATGCACATTTCGTGGCCATCATGCAGGATGTTACCGAGAGGAAGCGCGCAGAGCGAGCAACCAATTTGCTGGCTGCTATTGTGAATTCCTCGGAGGATGCCATCATCAGCAAGGGTCTAGATGGCATTATCACTAGTTGGAATAATGCTGCTGAACAAATGCTCGGGTACACGGCTGAAGAAGCCGTCGGCCAACACATTACTCTGATCATTCCCGCTGATCGCCGAGACGAGGAAGCAATCATTCTTGAGCGGCTCAGACGAGGTGTGGAAGTCGAACACTTCGAAACCTGCCGCATGCGCAAGGATGGAACGCTTCTCGATATTTCCTTAACAATTTCGCCCATTAGGGATGCCGCAGGGCGCGTTGTTGGGGCGTCGAAGGTGGCGCGAGACATCACGGAACGCAAACTGGCTGAGGAAGCCGTGTCGTTTAAAAATGCGCTGCTGGAGGCGCAAGCTGAGACGACCATCGATGGCATTCTGGTCGTGGACGAGTCTGATCACATCGTTCTGGCAAACGAGCAATTTGGAGCCCACTTCGGAATACCTAATGAAGTGCTGAGCACGCGAGACGATGTTGTCGTGCGCAATTACGCAGCGGATCAAATGGAAGACCCGGAGGCCTTTGTCGCGAGGGTCAAGTATCTCAACAGCCATCGGGACGAAAAGAGCAGGGATGAGCTCAGGCTCAAGAACGGGAAGACTTTCGACCGATACTCTGCGCCTCTCGTCGACTCAAAAGGCCGGTATCGGGGAAGAATCTGGTACTTTCGCGACATCACAGACCGCAAAGTCGCCGAGGAACAAGTCCAATTCTTGGCATTTTACGATGCTCTGACGGGGCTACCCAATCGCAGGCTTCTTCAAGATCGATTGAATCAGGCACTCGCCAGTGCTCATCGGCAAAAAAACAAACTCGGGCTTTTGTTTCTCGACCTCGACAGGTTTAAAGACATCAACGATTCACTGGGGCATTCGGTCGGCGACCTCCTCCTACAAAAGGTTGCGGAACGGCTTAAGACATCGGCGCGCGCACAGGACACCGTCGCCCGTCTGGGGGGCGACGAATTCCTGATCGCGTTGACCCACGTAAAGGACACACCCGACGCAGCCGTTGCCGCTGAGAGACTCATGGATGCAATGACCGCCGAATTTGTCATTGAAGGGCACACCCTCAACGTTAGTTGCAGCATCGGCATCAGCATTTTCCCGGAACACGGCGCGGATTGCGAAACGCTGATCAAGAACGCCGATGCGGCGATGTACAGCGCCAAGGCTGACGGCCGTAGCAACGTTCGCTTCTTCACCGAAGACATGAACGCGCAGGCTGTCGAGCGGGTAACCTTAGAAAGCGGCTTGCGTTCGGCACTTGCCGAACAACAACTTTTTCTGATGTATCAACCGCAGATGGATATTGCCACTCGAAGGATCACCGGACTGGAAGCACTCCTCCGCTGGCAACACCCGGAATTGGGTCTCGTGCCACCGGACAAGTTCATACAAATCGCTGAAAATAGCGGCCTGATTGTTCCTATTGGGGAATGGGTGCTGCGAACCGCCTGTTCTGAAGCCCGGAAATGGCAAGATGAAGGTTTCTCTGCGGTGACCGTAGCAGTGAATGTATCTGCGGTCCAGTTTCGTCAAGAGAACTTCGGCGAAGTCATCAGGAAGGTTCTACGCGAGACTGGGCTCCCGCCGCAACGCCTCGAATTGGAACTAACGGAAAGCCTGTTGCTTACGAATGCAGACCTGATGTTATCAGTCATTCAGGAATTAAAGTCCATTGGGGTGACGCTGGCGATTGACGACTTCGGAACTGGCTACTCCAGTTTCAACTACTTGAGACAGTTTCAGATCAGCAAGCTCAAAATAGACCGCTCGTTTATCCGGGATGTCGCCGTGAATCCTGGTGATGCAGCGATCACAGCCGCAATCATCAGCATGGCAAAAAGCCTGCATCTCAAAGTGATTGCGGAAGGCGTCGAAGACGAAGGGCAAATGGCATTCTTGAGGGAACATCAGTGCGACGAAATTCAAGGCTATTACTTCAGCAAACCCTTAGCGGTTGACAAAGTTGCCGACAAACTGCGAGGAGCCTATTCAGCAGCGAAAGGTTTGGCACAAGCAAGCGGAAAGCAAGCGTGACGAGAGACGATTATGAGAGGTGAATTTTACCATGTCGATAGGGCTTGCACTTTTGGTGTCCGCTGATCCAGTGGCAATTCAGCAGTTCAGTCACGCTTTACAAGAATTGTCTATTCCTCCTGAGGTTTGTCGAGAGATACCCGCGGCCGTCGGCTTATTGAAGCGCCGAAAGTTCGATGCCGTTATCGTCGATCTCCAACTGGGAATGCAGTCTGGAGTGATTCTGGATCAAGTGCATCTTTCATCGTTGAACCGGACAGCGGTGACCTTTGGCATCGGCAACAATGATGCAGCGGGAACAGCAGCTTTCCGCAAGAAGTCGCAGTTTGTCTTCGAGAGACCGCTTTCTGCGGAGTCGATCCACAAAACGCTCAGGCCTGCTTATGGGCTGATTCTGAGGGAACGACGGCGCTATTTCCGTTACCCAGTTTCTATTCCGATCATCATCCAGCGGGAAAGCAAGCCAGATCTCCGGTGCAACAGCGTAAATATCAGTGCCGGGGGGATGGCGTTGACCACGCATGTTCCGCTGGTTCCCGGAGAAAAAGTCCGCGTCTGGTTCACTCTGCCGGATCATGAAGCACCAGTGTTGGCGGAATCGACGATCCGCTGGTCGAAAACGGGCCATCTGGGAGTTCGATTCGTGTCCATGGCGGACGACCACAATTCTGAGCTACAGGCGTGGCTGTCGCAAAAGCTAGAACAGATACTCCCTGAATTCGTTGCCGACCAATTCCGAACGGCAGACAGTTGCTCTAAATAATACGTAGAGTCAGATGACAGTTCGGTGCGTGAATAGGAAGTCACACTTTGAAGAAATCACACTCGTTGCCGCCGTCCGATTCGCCCTTGACCCTGATGTTTCTGGGCCAATATGTGAGTGCGCTGATGCAAGAAACAATCGCCTATCTCAAACTCCCTTATGACAAGCTGGCGTTGGATATGTCAATCCCCGAGATGGTGCTGCGCGATGCGGTCGAAGGAAAGATGGGGCTGACTCGGGGACAGTGGGTCAAATGTGGTCGCTTGCTGGCTCTGCCCACGACATACGTCTTACGACCCGCAGAGCGGGATGGTACTCCTTGTTGGGAAGTCTGTTTCCCGCCCGTCTCCCTCTGGACGAACAAGACGTAGCTGTTCAGTCCTTCACCAGCCATGCCAGAGCATCATCGCGGGTCTTAAATGCGGGGAATTCGCGGCGGGAGAAACTACTCACGTTCTCAGAGAACCCCTGAGGAAAGTTCTCCGTTCCCACGAATGCGGATTTCTTGACGAAGGGCTTGTCAAAGGCAGCGGTTTCTTTCAAACTCCGGATGGCTTCCGCGTCAACAGATGCTCCCGTGAAATCAGTGAGTGCCAAGACTGAACTACGCGGACGGGTAGTCACAACGTCGGGCAGTCCTCGGAGAATCTTTTCGACCTCAGCAGCCGAACAGTTTGATAGGTCTACCAGAAGAATCTGCTTACCTTGGTGGGCGATGAACCGAGCACGGTCGATCATGTATCGGACTACTCCTGCTGGCGGACGGCTGGAGTTTGTCACGGCGACCGCTGAAAGTCAACAGTGGCGCTCTACTTATTCGTTAGAAGAGTCAGTAACGTCCGCACACGCCCAGCAAAACGGTTGGCCGCTACTTGGCGGCAGCGAATTTCCTTGGTGCGACATTGCCGCCATTTAGTTCGCTGCACAGATCAGCAGGAGTATGGCTCTTTCAAGGGTTAGACGGAGGCGCGTATGTATCACGCGATTGTCAAACGAATTGCGCTACAAAACTTTCTGCGAGTGAATCAGAAGGACTACGCTCCGATCCTGAAGGGCTGTTCCCCAGATGTTCATCATCGCTTTGGCGGGCATCACGCACTCGGCGGCGAGCGGCACGATTGCGACGCGCTGGGACGGTGGTTCGAACGGCTGGGCCGGCTCGCTCCAACGTTGCAGCTTACAGTTCATGATGTATGGGTGAAAGGTTGGCCTTGGAATACCACCGTCATTATGCGGTGGTCTGCAGTACAGGATCTTCTTCCGGATGACTCACCCTATAACAACCACGGCGTTCACGTTATTCGCATGCGTTGGGGCAAGGTGTACGATATCGATGCCAACGAGGACTCACAACTTGTTGCCGCATCTTTGCAGATGTGGGCCGCACGTGGCGTGAACGAAGCTCTTGCCGATCCAATTCTGAGTTAGCGGTAATCCCGGCATAAGACGAGGTGGAAAGAAAAAAGACCTATGACCCAGACAAAGAGCGCTACAGACGCAATCAAAACGGGCAGCACCGCCATGCGCGCACTGGCGGTCGGTGCATTCGCTCTTGGTGCGGGAGCGATCGGGGCAATCGCGGGTTGTATTCAATGGCTCGAATCGAAGCATCACGCCCCAAGTGAAGAAGTACGCGTCCTCCGCCCTGCGACTGCTGCAATCTCTTTGAGCATGCCACCGAAAATCAAGCGATGCACAGGATAAAGCATGTACCAATAGAGAAGCCCCGCCAATCCGGCAGGATCAAAAATAGCGGTCTGCCGGATGACGGAGCCTCGGCTATTTGGTTCCACCTCGAACTGCAACCACGCGCGGCCCGGCACTTTCATTTCAGCGACCAGACCGAGTTCGTGATCCGGAACAAAGGTTTCCACTCGCCAGAAATCCAGAGCATCGCCTGCGGAAAGTGCGTGAGGATCGCGACGGCCCCGGCGCAGTCCCACGCCCCCTACAACGAGATCTAAGAGGCCCCGAAACCACCAAAGCACATTGGCAAAGTACCAACCATTCAAACCTCCGATGCGCTGAATCGGAGCAAAAGCTGCCGCTGGCGGAACCGATACTTGCGCGGTCCGAGAATCGACGAGCCTGGTGCCAAACTTTACTCCGCCCCAAGACTGCGGCTTCCCCGCCGAGGAAAGAGC
>PMSZ01000353.1:577-7795 GCA_003168235.1 Acidobacteriaceae bacterium | reverse complement strand
GAGGAGTTCCTTGATGACGGCAAAAATGTCGCCGGTGCGTTTCTCGATTTGGCGGCCGCGCTGGATGGTGATGCCGGAGCCGCGCGATTCTAGGCGCAGAAAGGGGCGCACGCCGAGGAAGGTGTAGCGGCCAATTTTTTCTCCACCTTCGACGGACTCGAGGAGAAAGGCGTCGGGCTCTCCTTCGGCCACGGCGAGAAAGGCAGAGACGGGCGTGAGCAAGTCAGCGGAGATGGACTTGGCCACCGGAACCAGCGTGGCGGTGCGCGACAAGCGCAGAAACTCTTTGTAGTCGGGACGGATCATGTTGTTCAGGGATTCATTATAAGGAAGAGAGTCGCTGGAGTTTCAGAGCCGCAGTGCTTGGCAACGCCAGTCATGCGACAGGTTGCAAGGATGGATGCGCCATCGACAGGTGCCCGGACTGCTCGGGAACACTTGGCGGTGTGACAGAGCGTATATGAGACAGATAGTATGCTACAATAATTATATCTTTACAACATTATTATTATGTATTATTATCATTAACATAACAAAGGGGGAATATGCTATTTCAAGTTCCACCTATACTACCTGACGAGATGGAAGTGCTGCAAAAGATCAATGGTATGCGGCAAACGCTGAAGTATGCGATTAGTACCCCAGGCCGCTGGTTTGGCGTTTTGCGAAGAGCCACCCTCGCTCGCAATATTAGACATTCCAATAGCATTGAGGGAATAAACGTGACCAAGGATGACGCGCTGGCCGCTGTGGAAAATGATGAGCCATTGACCGCCGAGAGGACGCCTTGGCAGGCAACCATGGGATACCGGAATGCCATGACCTATGTTCTCCAGCTCGCCAATGATCCGCATTTCGGCTACAGCGAAGGCTTGGTGCGTAGCCTACATTTCATGATGATGCAGTACGACCTTCCGAAAAATCCGGGACGATATCGTCCGGGGCCTATCTTTGTAAGGGACGAAAAGAAGCAGCAGAACGTGTACGAGGGGCCTGACGCCGATATTGTACCTGGGCTGATGAAACAACTTATAGAATCACTCAATGCCACCGCTGGCTTTCCTGCAATGATCCGTGCGGCCATGGGACATCTAAACTTGGTTATGATCCATCCGTTTTCGGATGGCAATGGCAGAATGGCGCGTTGCCTTCAAACACTCATATTAGCCAGAGAGCAGATCATTGAGCCCACATTTTGCAGTATTGAGGAATATTTGGGTAGATTTACGCAAGAATACTACGATGTGCTGGCCGAGGTCGGCAAAGGTGCATTCCATCCCGAAAATGATTGTCGGGCGTGGATTCGTTTCAATCTCGTTGCTCACTATCGCCAAGCGTCGTGGCTGCTGCAACGCAGTCGAATGACTCAACGCGTTTGGGCAGAGTTGGAGCAAATTTTGGCGAAGCGCGGCATCAATGACAGAGCATTGCCAACAGTTGCCGATGCAGCTTTCGGCTATCGAATTCGCAGGTCCCACTATATGAACGCAGCGGGAGTATCAGAACAAGTCGCGAGTCGGGATTTGAAAATTCTAGTGGATCACGGATTGCTTACCGGCGAGGGAGAAACCAGAGGAAGGACATACGAAGGTTCGCCAATTATCAGGGAAATCTATTTGCGGAACTATGAACCGAGAACCAATGTAGACCCATTTACGCAAGGTGCTCTACCTTTCCCTGCGGATACAGTGTCGATCGGATAAAACTATTTGTTCTCGGTAGCTTCTCGCACGATCGGGGCAGCAGCTTTGCTGAAATCCACTGTCGGATTGCGCGAGTCAATGCGGTCCTCAAGGTTGTCAGAGAATTTGGCGTTTGTGTCTCTGTTGTTTTATTCGGCGTTCAATTGTTGCGCAGTTTGTTTCTTTGCGTTTGCGATGCGAACTCTTTCTTAGCATATCGACATTTTCCTACGGGCCGGAATTTGGCACTACCCCATGGAAATTCAAACTGCACCGCTGTCGGGTACTTCCTCCGCTTGCCTAGGCTGCGGGGCGGCAAGGCATGGGAACAGTACCGGGAACATCATGTGCAGGAGTGTAGACCTTACGGTCTGTGCGGCGTGCTGTCTCGGTTCAGGAGTGCCTTCGCCGCTTCCGCCGCGGTGATCATGAGCGTCATCGGGTCCATCGGGGAAGGAAGGAACCCGCAGTGTTCGTAGAACTGCGGGGCTCGCTCTGAAATGGCGTGGACCAGGGTCGCGTGAACCAGCGTGGCGTTGCGTGACAAGCGCAGGAACTCTTTGTAGTCGGGACGGATCATGCTGCGAAGGATTCATTCTAGAGGCTCACGCGTACTGGGCTGCTCGACCCTCTATTTCAGGGTGTCGCTACGATAGATGTGGCCGAGGACGGTGCGGTAATTGAAGGCGATCCAGCGGCCATCGGGCGTGATGGAGGCGGGGATGGCCAGGGGGCGCAGGCCAACCTGATCTTTCGGGATGAGCGCTTGCCACAACTCACGGTGGCCTGATTCGACGTCAATCTTATAAATGTTAAGGCCAGTCGGCGTGAGCGCCTGCGCGAACACATGTTTGGAATCAGCGGCCCAGGCAACGGGCAATTCCTCCGGTTGAATTCCCAGTGGCTTGGGCGCGGCGGAGTCTGCTGATCGGGAATCCAGCGATCGAATCACCCATGCATTGTTTTGAGTGAGAAAGACAGAGCGGCCATCGGGTGAAGCCTCAGCCCAGGTGCTTGGTTCGGAGGACAATTGCCGCAAGGGTGCGCCATTGATATCGGTAACGTATAGACCCTCCAGTTTGCCGGACTGGCTTCCCGTAATCAAAATGTGGGTTCCATCGGCAAACCACCTCGCCCAACGGGGCCGAAATCCATCCCAGTGAAGAACGCGGGCTTGACCGGGGCCGACCGGTACAAGCTGGACATTTCCTGACGGATCATCGGGCATCATGACGAACGCCCACTTTCCGTCGGCAGTGATGTCAGTGCCGAATCCGCCCCCGGCAAGTCGCACAGCGGGCGAACCGTCGGTTTTGCGCACATACACGGTGTAACCGTTGCCGCCGTTTTCCGAGAGATCGGAGAATAAAACCGTGCCGCCATCCGCAGTGAGACTGGGGCCGTAAGGGAAGTCGAGCCAATTCAGGTCACGCTGAGTATTGGAGCTGTGATCGACGAGCGAAAGGTAGACGCGGCTTTCATCGGTTGAGAGTAATGTGCGCCCGGACGACGCAATATCGTGAAGACGCGAGGTCGCAGTGCTGCAATAGATGGTCCGCTGTTTGCCCGACAAGGCAACGGCGTGGATGCAATATTGCTCGCCGGATTCGGCGGCAGAGAACCAAATCTCTTTCCCGGATGGAGTCCAGGCTAGTCCCTCCAACGACTCCCATCCGGTCGAGAGCGTGCGCAGATGGCCGGCGCGGTCGAGCAGGATGACTTCGCCCCGGTCATCCTGGTTCGGTGGATGGTGAAAAAGAGCGACATGTTGGCCATCGGGCGAGATTCGGAGACCGCTGATCCAGTTTTCGCCTTCGAGCAAAACTTTGCCGATGGGATATTGCACGCGAAAATGATTGTGATTGACATCGATGATCGCCATCTCATTTCCGTCGGGCGACCAGTCGGCATCCTGAACATGTTCGAGAAGCTCGCGGGGCGCGCCGCCGCTCAACGGCGAAACCGCCAGGGTGCCAATCCATTCGGAGTGAGCAAAATATGCAGGCCGGACGATCACAGCCATTTGTCCTTGCCGGGAGATCGAGAGCACGAGCGCGCCGTGCAGGCCAACCGGGACCGATTCCGGATAGTCCTCGCGGATGACGTAAGTGTCGGGCGCGCCTCCTTCGATTCGTCCGCTGTAAATAACCGTTTCGTGATCGGGCGCGAGCCGCGCGCGAATAATCTCTCCGAGATCGAACGAGATGCGGCGAAATGTGGGCTGGGCGACAGGCGCCGGGTGCAAATACCAGGAGACTGCGGCTCCGGCGAGGAGGGCGACGGCGGCCACGGTGGCGAATGCGAACCAGCGAGACCGGACTGGTTTTTCCGGTGTCGCGGCAATGGCTGCCAGCGCTGCGGTTTTTGAAGTTGTCCCGGTGAGGGCTTCGAGCGCGAAGGCAAGGTCCTTGGCCGATTGGAAACGCTGCTCGGGCTGTTTTTCAAGGCAGCGGCGGATGATGCGTTCAAGACCGGGAGAAACGGGCGGCGAATCGGCGAGTTCGGGAGGATCTTCTTTAAGGATGGCCGTCATGGTCTCAGCGGCGGTGTCGCGGCGAAAGGCGCGCTTTCCTGAGACCATTTCATAGAGGACGACGCCAAAAGCAAAAATGTCCGTGCGGGAATCGATGGCTGCGCCGCGAACTTGCTCGGGAGCCATATATCCGGCGGTGCCCATGACCATGCCAGCTTCAGTGGGGGAGCTGGTGAGCGTTAGACCAGCGGATTCGTGCCGGGTCTCGGATTTAGCGGGCGCAAACTTGGCCAGGCCGAAATCGAGAATTTTGATGCGGCCTTCGCGGGTAATGAAGATATTTTCCGGCTTCAGATCACGATGAACGATGTTTTTTTCGTGGGCGGCGGCAAGTCCCTGTGCGATTTGCGCGGCATAATCGGAGGCTTTGCGCTGCGGCAGCGGTCCGGAATCGAGCTCCGCGCGAAGGCTCTGACCTTCGAGCAATTCGGAGACGATGAAGCGCGTGCCGTTCTGTTCGCCGATATCGTGAATGGCCAGGAGGTTGGGATGATTGAGCGCGGCAACGGCGCGCGCTTCCTGCTCGAAGCGGCGGAGACGATCGGCGTCATGCGCGAACGAGTCGGGGAGGACTTTGAGGGCGACGTCGCGTCCGAGGCGAGTGTCGCGGGCGCGATAGACTTCACCCATCCCGCCGGCGCCGAGCGGAGAGATGATTTCGTAAGGTCCGAGTTTGGTTCCCGCCTGCAGACTCATGCGCGAGCGCGATTATAAATGAGGCGGAACCATGATGGGTTCGAATCTGGCATTATCCTTTTGGTCGCTTGCCTAGGCTGCGGGGCGGCAATATACTTTGCGAGGCTGTTTGCTGGGCGGGGCAAGAGCAGTTTTTGGCGCAATTTGTGCGATTGCAATCATCTGGAGACTTTTATGACGACGGCAGTGGATCTGGAGAAGGAAACTAATCCGTGGCAGGCGCAGGCGGCGCGGTTTGATCTGGCGGCGCGCAAGCTGAATCTTGATGAAGGGTTGTGGAGGGTACTGAGCAGTCCGAGCCGGGAGATTATCGTGCACATTCCGGTGGCGATGGATAACGGGAGCCTGGAAGTATTTACCGGGTTTCGGGTGCAGCATTCGATTGCGCGCGGTCCGGCGAAGGGCGGGTTGCGCTATGGGCCGGATGTGAACCTGGACGAAGTGCGGGCGCTGGCGAGCTGGATGACGTGGAAGTGCGCGGTGGTGAATATTCCGTTTGGCGGGGCGAAGGGCGGGATCATTTGCGATCCGCATAAGATGTCGCAAGGCGAGCTGGAACGGATGACGCGGCGTTATACGGCGGAGCTGTTCGAGTTTATCGGGCCGGAGAAGGACGTGCCGGCTCCGGATGTGAACACGAACGAGCAGACGATGGCGTGGATTATGGACACGTACTCCATGCACATGCGGCAGACGGTGACGGCGGTGGTGACGGGCAAGCCGGTGAACATTGGCGGATCGCGGGGACGGCGCGAGGCTACGGGACGCGGCGTGCTGATGGTTTGCGAAGAGGCGATCAAGAAACTGCGGCTGAATCGGGACACGACGCGCGTCATCGTTCAAGGGTTTGGCAACGTGGGATCGAACGCGGCGCGGCTGATGGCCGAAGCGGGATACAAAGTTATCGGCATTCTGGAAGTGGGCGGCGGGCTGTATAAGAAAGATGGCATCGACGTGGAAGCGTTGTGGGAGTTCCGGCAGCGGCATGGCACGATTCATGGTTTTCCGGGGGCGGAGAAATATGATCCGGCGGAGTTGCTGCTGGCGGATTGCGACATTCTGATTCCGGCGGCGACGGAGAATGTGATTACCAGCCAGAATGCGGACCGGGTGAAGTGCAAGATCCTGGCGGAGGGGGCGAATGGTCCGACGACGGCGGCGGCGGATGACATTCTGGCGGAGAAGAAGGTGTTCGTGATTCCGGACATTCTGGCCAATGCAGGCGGCGTGACGACATCTTATTTCGAGTGGGTGCAGGACCGGCAGGGCTACTTCTGGAAAGAATCGGAAGTGAACGAACGGCTCGGGGACATCATGGTGGCGGCGTTCGACGATGTGACCCGGTATGCGGAAACGCATGGCGTGAACAACCGCATCGCAGCGTACATGCTGGCGATCGATCGCGTGGCGTATACGATCCGGCAGCGCGGGATTTACGCGTAGACGTGGAGGGACGGGCGTCCTGCGCGTCCCGCCCGTCCTGCGGGGCAAGCCCCGGCGCTCCTTCGGGTCTAAACGCTCTCAGTGCAACTTGCGAGGAAAAATGAATTACTCACCAAGAAAACTTACTCTCTGCATGCTGGCTTTTTATCTGACCGTGGCGGCGGCCATTGCGCCGCTTCCGGCGAAGGCGCAGACCAGCTCCGGCAACCCGACGGCCGCGGCCACCCCTACGACGAAGGCCTCCAGCGCTCCTTCTGCTCAGGAAATCGCTGCCGCTAAAGCCAGCGGCAAGGTCTGGGTCAACACCGAGACGCGGGTGTACCACAAGGGCGGCCGCTGGTATGGCAAAACCAAGGCCGGAAAATTCATGACCGAGGCCGACGCGAAGGCAGCCGGCTATAAAGCCGCGCAAAGGGAATAATAAGGAGAGACGATCATGACCAGGGCACAACCACGACCTTCTATCCGTTGCCTTGGCCTGTAATGTGGAGGATAATCACATTGGCCACTCACAAAGAATTGGCCTAGCCATCGTGTGAATCTTCCCAATTCCATCACGCTTACCCGCATTGCCGCGATTCCGCTTCTGATCTGGATTCTTTGCACGCCGCGCTTTGCGGGGGAGAAGACCGGAGAGCGGGAGATGCTGGCGTCGGCGGTGTTCATTCTGGCGTCCATCACCGACGGCATTGACGGATACCTGGCGCGCAAGCGCGGCCAGATCACGACCATGGGGATACTGCTCGATCCGCTGGCCGACAAGCTGCTGGTGGCGGCGGCGTTCATCACGCTGGTGCAGTTCAATCCCGCGCTGGTGCCGGCGTGGATGGCAGTGGTGGTGATTGGGCGGGAATTTCTGGTGAG
>PMSZ01000353.1:0-524 GCA_003168235.1 Acidobacteriaceae bacterium | reverse complement strand
GCGTGGCTGGCGATCTGGTTCATGGTGTTGCTGTCGCTGGTTTCTGCGGTCGACTACTTTATCGCCTTCTGGTCGCGGATCGACCGCACGTCGGAAAAACGCCGGCGGCGCACGTTCGTCCTCGCGCGGCGGAGTAAACGCGATGTCCAGGCCGTTACCAATACCGTCCGAAAACCGATCTGAGAATCTCGATGGCGAGACCGGCTCCGGTCCGCTGAGTGGGGAATTTTCTCGCGAGCAGCGGCATATTTTGCTCGGGATCGCGCATGGGGCGATTGTTGCCTTTCTGGAGCAACGAGCGCTTGCCGACGCTGAGGGGCTTCCAGCGTCACTCCCGCCAATACTCAGAGAACCGCGCGGCGTTTTCTCCACGCTTTACCTTAACGGACAACTTCGAGGATGCGTCGGGTATGCGGCGGCGGTGGCTCCGCTGTATCGTGCGGTGGCGGAAACGGCGCGGGCTGCGGCCTTCGAGGACTCGCGTTTCCCGCCGGTGACGCTCGAAGAGGTGAGGGCAGGAGCAG
>PMSZ01000483.1 GCA_003168235.1 Acidobacteriaceae bacterium | reverse complement strand
GACTCTTCAAGTTCCACTCCGTAGCGCTTTGCGGCGGACCGTATCCGCTTCCGTGCGGCGCGACGTTCCGCGTCCGTGACGCCCTTCACCTGATTGAAGCGTGCGACAGCGTTACGCACGTGAGAGGCGTTTTCCAGCGGCTCCTTGCGTTGCTTAGGGAAAGCGAACTTGGTTGCGGATATCTGATCACGAGCTGGCTTGGTTAGCTTTGCCATTGTTGTTTCTCCTCTCGGAGCCATCCCTCCAGCGGACGGACGGGCCGCCGGGACTCTTTACCACGGTGGATTATGGCAGCTTTTTCAGCTTCTGGCGCGTGGTCTGGTGAATGTCTTCTTCTCGCGCGGATTCAGCCACACGCGGCTCATCCATTTCCTTTTTAACGCGAGCGAGTGTCGCTTGGTTGGATTCTTGCTTGGGATCGTTTCTATGCATACTTGCACGATGTCACGAGTCCAAAGGGATTACAGGTCAATTTGGAACATAGCTGGCAGTTTCAGAATTGTCTTCATATGCCGAGCAGTTTTGAACAGTCTGGACCAATCTGCGAAACGTAGCATCTCTAAGCACATCACAGTGAAGGCGCTGTTGTGGTGGGAAAATCCACGCACTGATTGGCAACGACCAAGTCTGGATTGCCGTCGCCGTTCAAGTCCGCGATCGCGACCGAAGCAGCTTGGTCCCCGCCCGATTTGTATGTCACGGCTCTCGCAAAGTCTACCGGCGGTTTTTGCGCGGGAGGAGAAAGGTTCGAGGTCACTACCGGAGCGTGGTCGATGGAATTGGATTGCGCCAGCGCGACTATCAAAACAGCAGAAACGAAAACGGTGAACAAGCCGACGAAGCGGAAAGACTTCATAAGCACCTCGATTTGAGCATAGAAACCTAGCTAATGGGAACACTAAAATCGTTCCGTGCTTCCCTTAGCGGGAACGTGCTGATTATTCTAAAGTTAGCCTTGGCATAACTCACCGTTGCGGGAGAACATACCACTGCTAAGCCGTCGATTGGGATTCCGAATAGGCGACAATCTCGCCCGGCCCGCTAGCGAGCGCGCCCCCGGCCCCAGGCAGTTCAAGTTTCGTGGAAAAGGGAGGAGGGAGCATTTTGCCGTCTGTATCTACTTTCCCTGCCCTTCATTGACTGCCCGAAACGTGCTGAAGCACCGCATTGGCGGGCGCCCGCTCGACCTGGAATTGCTTCTCCCACTGGCTATCGAAATCGCGGACGCGCTCGACGCCGCTCACAGCGAAGGCATCGTTCACCGCGATATCAAGCCCGCCAATATTTTTGTCACCAAGCGCGGGCACGCCAAGATTCTTGATTTCGGTTTGGCGAAAGTGAGTCTGGCGGAGAGTTCATCGAGCCAAATCGCAGCTCTCAATACTCAGACCGGTACGGCAGGCGAAAAAGATTTGACCAGCCCGGGCACCATGGTCGGGACCGTGGCCTACATGTCGCCTGAGCAGGTACGGGCCAAGGAATTGGACGCTCGCACCGATCTTTTTTCCTTTGGAGCGGTTCTCTACGAGATGGCTACCGGCGCTATGCCTTTTCACGGCGAGAGTTCCGGCGTCATTTTCAAATCCATCCTCGATTCTGTGCCGCCGCCGCCCATTCGTTTCAACCGGGATCTGCCGGCCAAGCTCGAAGACATCATCTTCAAAGCCCTGGAGAAGGACCGCAATCTGCGCTACCAGCACGCCGCCGACATTCGCACCGATCTTCAGCGGCTGAAGCGCGACACCGAATCGGGACACCTCGGCCACAGCTCGGGTTCGGTCCCGGCTGCGCAGGAGTCTGCTTCACAGATCGCGGCCGCTCCCACTTCCGCACAACCGTCCTCCACCATAACTCCAGCCGCGCCGGCATCCAGCCCGGCTGTTGCAGCGGGATCTTCCGGTGCGCACTCTTTTTCCTCGCCGTCGCTGTCGTCATCATCATCGTTGCCGGCGATAGCGGTGACTTCCGCTTCGGGGGCATCGGTGGCCTCCGCTCCCGCCAAAAAGACAAGCCTGCCACTCTTCGCAACCGCAGCCGTGGTCCTCGCTCTCGTCGTAGCCGGAGCCCTTTACCTCCGTTCCAGACCAGCGCATGCGCTCACCGCAAAAGACACGCTAGTTCTCGCCGATTTCTCGAACACCACGGGCGACACCGTATTTGATGGAACGCTAAAGCAGGCGCTGGCCGTAGATTTGCAGCAATCTCCATTTCTTCAGGTCATCCCTTCATCTCGTGTGCAGCAAACCCTGGGCTTTATGGGACGGCAACCGAACGAGCGGCTCACAACCGATGTGGCTCGCGAACTATGCCTTCGGGTTGGCAGCAAAGCCATGCTTTCCGGCTCCATTGCCAGCTTGGGCAGCCAGTATGTTGTGACTCTCAACGCCATGAACTGCCAGACCGGCGATTCGCTCGCGCAGGAGCAGGCGCAGTCCTCCAGCAAGGAGCAAGTGCTTACCGCGCTCGGCGTCGCCGCCTCCAAACTCCGCGGAGAGCTGGGCGAGTCGCTGGCTTCAATTCAGAAGTTCGATGTGCCCATCGATCAGGTGACCACGTCGTCGCTAGAGGCGCTCAAAGCGTTTGCCATGGGCAACGCCGAGTTCGATCAGGAACGCGAGATGCAGTCCCTGCCGTTCTACAAGCGGGCAGTGGAGCTCGATCCGAATTTCGCCTGGGTGTACGCGCGCATGGGCACCATTTACTCGAACGCCGGAGAAAACGAAAAGGCGATTGAGGCGAAGCGCAAGGCCTACGAACTGAGAGACCGCGTCAGCGAGCGCGAAAAACTATATATCACGGGTCATTACTATCAGACGGTAACCGGCGAAAAAGAAAAAGAGATGGAGACGCTCGAACTTTATGGCCGGACCTACCCGAATGACGTGATCCCTGCCAATAATCTCTGCGTGGGTTATCAGATGTTAGGAGACTTCGCCAAGGCGACGGAAAAAGGACGGGAGTCAGTGCGGATCGATCCGAACTCGGCGAGTGGATGGTTCAATCTGGCATACAGCTATATGGGGTCGAACCAGTTCGATGAAGCGCAGCAGACCATGCAGCAGGCGATGGCAAAATTTCCGGAGTCCGAGCTCGGGCACTCGTATTCTTACGCGATGCAAGTGGCGTTGGGCAAAACGGCAGATGCAGACCGCGAACTGGCATGGTCGAAGGGAAAACCGTTTGAATTTCGCTTTCTCGGCACCCAGGCCCGCTCGTTCTTGGATCAGGGCAAACTGCAGCTCGCGGAAGAGAACACCAAACGCATGTTGGATATGGAGAACAATCAGGGGCTGAAGGAGACGGCCGACGGCGATTTGGGGTTCCTGGCGATGGAACAGGCGGATCTAGGCGTCTGCGATCGGGCGCTGAAGAACGCAACACCCTAGCGGCGAGTTCTACTTGATCGGCCCCGGTATTTCTG
>PMSZ01000240.1 GCA_003168235.1 Acidobacteriaceae bacterium | reverse complement strand
CTGGCACTTTGTCGATCTGGTTTGGATGTTCGTGGTGCCGTTGGTTTACCTTTTGAATCTGTCGCACTAATTCGAATCCTGGAGCAGAATGCGATGACCTCGCCGCAAGAGAACAAAGATAGTATCGGAAAAGATTTGGTCGTCTATTTTTGCCTGTTGGCCCTGGCGGGTGTGCAATTCATCATCGCCTATCAGAACCTCGATCCCGCGCAGATGTTCGCGCGTATGCTGGCGGTAGCATGCGTGGAGGCGGGATTGGCGGCCTTATTCTTCATGCATCTTTGGCAGGAAAAGCGTGGCTTTCTAATCTTCGTCAGCATCTTTGTAATCTTTGTCTTGCTGTCGATGCAATTCGGTTGGACCGACAGCTTTAGAATGGTGATGGGCGCGCCATTTTCAAAATACTGAGGGCGCGAGTTGAGGGTGAGAGATGTTAAAACACCTACGAAGAACGCGGGTGCTGCGTAAGACCCGACGATTGGTTGAAGTCGCGCTGCTTGCTCTGTTCGTGCTAGCGGGATCGCTACCGGCCTTCTCGCAGAGCTGCGCGCTCTGTTATACACAAGCGGCTTCGGCCAGCGCGCGTATGATTGATGCTTTGCGAAGTGGGATTCTGATTCTTATCGTCCCGCCCACGCTGTTGTCGATTGGCATGATCTTCATTCTTTATCGGAAGCGCGCCCAGTACAGACAGCCGGCGAATCTGTCTGATTCTGCGCAAGAGTGGTAACCGGGCCTGGCCGATGGGCCCGGCTGATGATTTCATTTGCGAATGCCTGATGGGTCTGTGTAACTAGGAGGAACCTTGGAGACTGCGATTGGAGTGTTCTCTTCTCGCGACCGTGCCGAAGAGGCCGTAAAAGAGCTCATTGAGCAGAAAGTTCCCAAACAGTCTATCGTCTTTTTAACCCTGTCCGAAACCGAGGCCAAGAACGTTGGCAAGGGTCTTGGCGCAACCGTGGGTGGATTTATGGGCGCGGCGACGGGCATGTCGGCGGGTGTGCTTGCGGCGACTCTGCTTGTGGTTCCTGGCATCGGTCCGGTGTTCGCGCTGGGCTTCGGCGCGGCCGCTCTTCTGGGATTGGCCTGCGCCGGCGCCGGGTCCGCTGTTGGTGGCGCTGTAGGCGGCGACAGCACCAGTCCTTTGCCGGTTCCCGACGAGAAGACTTCCGAGGACGTGGCCTTTTTCCGCGAAGTCCTGAAAGAGGGGCGCAGTCTGATCGTAGTGCGTTCCGAATCTCCAGAAACCGCGCGCATCGCCAGCGGAATTCTGGATCGATTTGGTCTCGGGATTGAGGGCCGCACTCCGATGAAAATGCGGACTGCCATCCGCCAGGTCGAACACATCACCATTGTTGACATAAGTGGAAGGATAACGGTGGGCGAGGGCAACGTTATGCTCTGCGAAACGGTTCGCAGCCTGCTCGATAAGGGAAGTAAGGATATCCTTCTTAACCTGCACGAGGTTGGCTACGTCGATAGCTCCGGAATCGGAGAACTCGTACGGTCCTACACGACGATAAAGACCCAGGGAGGGCAGATGAAGTTGGTCAACCTCAGCAAACGGGTGCATGACCTTCTGCAGTTGACCAAGTTGCACTCGGTGTTCGACATTCAGGCTGACGAGGCCAGCGCGATCCAATCCTTTTAGGTGCGTGACCTTAAAGCGCAGCCAGCCGCCGCTGTACCAGCAGAAAGTACAGAGCCAGCGCGATGAGCAGAAATCCGTTCACGCTGAGCACCAGGGGCGCTGTGAACAGCGGAACTAGCCATCCTGAAAGAAGATTCCCCATGGGCATGCCCCCGCGGAAGGCAAAGTTGTAAACGCTCATCACACGTCCGCGCATTTCGTTGGTGGTAATCAATTGCACCAGCGAATTCACCGTGGCAAACACCGCCATCATCGATGCACCAACCAGCACCAGGAAAGCTTCGCTCATCGGCAGCGCCTTCGAAAGGGCAAATCCAGAGATCCCCGCTCCCAGGCAGAACAGCGCGCCCAGAGCGATAAGGCCCTTCCTTCTTATATTGCCGGCGCTGGCCACCCCGAGCGAGCCGCAGATAGAACCGAGCCCCATCAAAGCCAGAAGATTCCCGAAAGTTTCCGGCCCGCGATGGAAGATGTCTTTCACGAACACGGGAAGGTAGGTGCGCATCGGCATGCTCAAGGCAGTCATGCAGAACGCCAGCACAATCAGAGCTCCCATGGAACTCTGCTGGCGGGCAAATTGAATGCCCTGCTTCAGACTTGCGAATACCGACTCTTTTGTCTTTACCGGCAGAAAACGCGTCCGGATGATCGACAGCGAAATAATCGGAGCCAGGAACGAGATAGCGTTCAGCCCGAAGCACCACTTCTCGCCTAGCCTGCCCAACGCTTGTCCCGCGAGTGCGGGGCCGACCATGACCGCCACGTTGAACTGGATGGAATTGAGCGCGATGGCGTTCGGCATGTCTTCGCGCTCGACCAGCGTGGGAATCAACGCCTGGTAAGCCGGACCACCGAAGGCCTGCGCGAATCCCGAGACAAACGACAGGCAAAGGATATGCCAGACTCGCACATACCCCGTGGCCACCAGAATCGTCAGCACGGCGGCGCTCGCCATTTGCAGATACTGGGAGCCGAGCAGGATCTTCCGGCGCTCCATGCGATCAGCCACCACCCCGCCAATCAGGGAAAACAGAAAAATGGGGATGCCGCCGAGAAATTGATCGAGCGCCAGCAGGAATGCCGAATGACTCAGCCGATAAACCAGCCATCCTTCGGCCACAATCTGCATCCAGGTCCCGATGCTGGATGTGCATGCGCCGATCCACATCAGTCGAAAGTCGCGGTATTGGAATGCTTTGAAGACCCGGCGAAGCACTTTCATCTTTCGGAACGCCCCGGAAAAGCCTAACACGCGGCTCCACTGTTAGACGCAGCAGGAACGGATTTGTCGCAGGCTGTTTCGGACGAAACCTACCGGAGGTTTGGAATGCACTACGCCACCGAGCGTGAGATCAAAAAAGTGAAGAATGGAGACTCGTGCTGCCGCCCGCGTCCCTGAAGACGCTCGATCACGGCACCCGCCATTGGATGGCATTGGAGAACAGCATTGACCGGATTTGCTGGAAGAATCGCCGACGTCAAAACTTCCGGCGGTTGACCCGGATGCTACCAGAGGCGTGGGAAAATTAGGCGCGCGAAAATTTGCGCCGCACCAGCCCTGCGATGCCAATCAATCCCGTCGAAAGCAGCAGCAAGCTTTCCGGTTCCGGCGTGGTCATTCCCGTCCGCTCGCCGATGTATTCCTGTGGTCCGTGGCCAGGGCTTGCGCCGACCGGAGTGTAAAGCACCAAGCCTCGAAAATAACCCGCTTTCGTATGCTTAGCCTCGGCAAGCGCGCTCATTTCTAGAGCCAGCGTGGCCGGGTCGGTCGTAACGCCCGGATCAAAAATATTCCACACCGCCCAATTGCCGGTGTTGGCGCTAATCGACCCATTCATCACGCCGATGAAGATAATGCCCGCGGCCTTGTAGTCGAGATTCTGCTTGCCGAACAGGCCCTTCCCGGAAAGTAGCCCGCTCACATTGGCGCTCCAGCTCTCTCCAACCGAAACGTGGTTGGCGAAAGAGTCACACATCAAGGGCGTAGCCTGACTCCCGTTGATTGAGAAATAGTAAGGATAGGTATAGAAGCCGCCGGAGTTATTGCCACCGGTACTAAGCAACGTCATCGTGACCGGTGCGGAATCGGCCATTGCCATCGTCGAGAAAAACAGAGCTATTGCTAGCGATAACAGACAAAAACGAGGTCGCAAGATGAAGCCTCCAATCACGAATTGATTCTGGTTACCTGAGTTCACTGGAAACCCGCGTCGTCCAACACGCAAAGTATGAGTGCAATGGGAATGCCAGCCATGAGATGAGCGTGAACTGTTTTTCCAGACACTTAGCCGCCTCGTAACATCAAAAGTGCAAAGGCATGCACATGTCGGAAGACCAAGCGGAAAACAGATCGGCGTACGTATGAGCCGTTAGTCACCACAAGTAACCCGCTCAGGTAATCGTTCCTTAAAACGAAAAGAATTTCCTGTTTGACCTGGAATGGCCTTTGCTGAAGGCTACTGAATACTATCGACGACCGTCACGGAGGTCGGATTCGTCCCCGCCGCAAAGGGGGAATCGTTGATGGGAGTGAGATCCCCGGTCGACTGATCGAGCTGGAAAACAGAAACGCTATTGCCGGAGTTGTTCGCTGCGAATAAAAAGCTTTCAGATTGGTCAATGCTGAGTCCGTAGGCTTCCGAAACTCCGCCGAATGGCGATTGCCGCAAAAGACTGAGATTGCCCTTGGGATCGAAAAGCTTGTATCCGATGATCGTCGAAACGCTACCTGCGTAAATAAGCTTTCCCAGGGGGTCAACAACGAGCGAATTCGAGGAGCCCGCCCCGCCGAATGGAGAACTGGCAAGTGGCGTCAGTTCGCCCGTGACTGGATCGATGCCGAAGGCGGAGATGTTTTGCGACGACTGATTCAACGCGTACAAATACTTGCCGTCACGCTCAACGGTCACCGCCAAAGGAAGGCTTCCGGCGCCGACGCTGGCGACGCTCTGCAAAGTGCCTGTGCCCGGATCGATCTCGAAGACCGAGATCGTATTCGACT
The DNA here is from genome assembly GCA_003168235.1 of Acidobacteriaceae bacterium. Classification (GTDB taxonomy): domain Bacteria; phylum Acidobacteriota; class Terriglobia; order Terriglobales; family Acidobacteriaceae; genus Acidiflorens. The sequence goes on along the minus strand of PMSZ01000240.1, from coordinate 2,126 downwards.
GTCCATTCGCGACATAAACGAACTTGCCTCGCGGATCGATAAACAGGGCCTGCGGTCCCGTGCCCGAATCGGCAAAGGGCGAACCCGGAACCGGCGCCAGCGCGCCATTGGGACTGACTGAATACCCGGAGATGGTGTTCGAGACGGCGTTTGTCACATAGACGTAGTGTGCCCCATTATCAACAGCAACCGAGGACGGCTGCGTGCCGGCAGAATACGGCGAGCCGGGTGCTGGAACAAGTGCTCCAGTTTGCGAGATGGCAAACGCGGAGACGTTGTTGCTGCCCGGGTTGGCGGCGAATACGAACGACCCATTTAAATCAGATATAACAGATTGAGGCGAACTGCCTGCGGCGAACGGAGACCCGCCGAGCGTCTCGAGTGAGCCGGTCGCCGCTGTAACCTGATATCCCCAGATGTCATCCGAGCTAGCGTTACATTCATAGACAAATTTCGGAGAATAACTGATGGGCGAATCACCCGACGCCAGTGCGATCGAAAGAGGACTCCCTCGTGTGTACATGCTGCTCTCATTGAAGAGAAGCCCTGTCTCCGTGAAGCCGAGGACAATTACCTGGTCGGTGTCATGATCGGCGACGTACAGAAGTGGCTCGTCTGGGCTCACGGTCAATCCGAGCGGCCCGGAATTGCCCGTGGAAAACGGTTGTGCAATTGGCGTCAGAACACCAGTTGTGGCATTGATGCTGTATTGCGAGATGGTTTTGTCGTAAGAATTCCCAACATAGAGGAACGACTTCCTCGCGACCGCGGCCACCGGAATCTCGCCGGCTGCAAAAGGCGAACCGGGCACCTGTGTCAACGCTCCCGTTGCGGAGTCGACGGCATAGGCCGACACGCTGGCCCCATTCCCGTCGGGAACATAGAGAAACTTATCTTGCGGCGCAATCGCCACGCTCTGTGGATTCGCGCCCGTTGTGAACGGAGAGCCCGACACAGCCGTTATCATTCCTGTGCTTTGGTTAATGGTGAATGCGGACACGCTGTTTGAGTTCACGTTGGCGGTAAACAGAAAACGGCCTTTCGAGTCGATGGCCCCAGATATCGGCGTGTATCCGGACACAGTCTGAATCGAAGTCAGCGTTCCGGAGTTGGGATCGATGGCATAAATGCTGACGCCGCCGCCAGTCACAGTGAAAAGAAACTTCCCGTTCGGATGCACCAGAATGCTGAATTCCGTGCCGGTCAAAAACGGCGATCCCGGAACCGGCGTCAAGCTCCCATTAGTGGTGTTGATCGCATAACCGCCGATCCCCGTATCGCCCTCCGCGACATACAGAAAAGATTGCGAAGGCGTCACCGCAACCGCGCGCGGATTGCTTCCTGATCCGGTGTAAACATAGCCCACCGCGCGCAGCCCAGACTTTCGCATAGCAAATATCGAGACTGTATCGTCCTGATTGTTGGCAACATAGGCAAAACGAGGGCGCAGGGCATGGCCCGTCCCGTGCGCGCAGATTGAAATGAAAAAAACCGCGCAGACCGTAACTCTGTGAACAAGTGTCGTCATGCCGTCTCCGCAATGGAGCTTTCGAGCGTTGCTCGCGATGAATCTAGGGGCGCCGGGAACGAGCGCAGGACATTATCCCGCCCGTGAGTTCATGAGGTCAACTCCCACCACAGTATCGGCCCCTCCTGCATCGCTATAAAATTTGCGGTCTCGGATCAGAACGGCTAACGTAGTCCAGGATTCGTGTGTGGCACACCCGCCCTTTCGAGATATACTCCTCGGCAAAGCAAACAGCCACGAATCAGAAATTTCCCCTGAGCTCTAAGGGTGTAACAGGAATAGCAATGAAGAAAGTCTGCTTCCTCGAAACGAGGGTAGAAATGTCCCGACTGGGGTTTGGCTGCGTCCAACTCACCCTCCACCCAAGCCGGAAAGACGCACTTGCCGTTCTGGAACATGCTTTTTCATCGGGCATCACGCACTACGATGTAGCACGAACGTACGGGTTCGGACGAACTGAAGGAATTCTTCGTGACTTCCTTCGGCAAAAGCGCGACGCCGTGACCCTGACTACAAAGTTCGGCATTGAACCTCCCTCCGGCTTGGCAGGAAACGTCCACCTTATAAATGGGCTGAAAAAGGTTCTGGGCCCTTTTCC
>PMSZ01000181.1 GCA_003168235.1 Acidobacteriaceae bacterium | reverse complement strand
TCGCCGGGCTCGACGTTTTGGTGAGTTATTGAGGATGCCGAGGAAGAGACGGCACGGACCACAAGTTCTCCTGCAGCGCTGGTCCCAAGTACGAGTCCGACCGTATCGAAGTCGTTTTCTGGGGTTTTGCCGGAAGGCTTGAGGAATAGGAGTTGTTCGGGATAGTCGATCTCCACCCGGAATTGGCTGAGGACATTTCCTCCCAGAGCCCCTGCTATCGCTGCCGGAGTCTCGTATGAGGTCGCACTGTACGTCTGATCCGGTCGTGACACAGCCGCCACTTGGTCCACCGTGAACGATCCCAGTTGAAGTGCGGGAATCCTCAGCAGAAACAGGTTCCCGTCGTCTGCACCTCCGCCCATGTTTGCCGGCCCGACCGCTCCACTGCCCCGCGGCCAGTCGGGATGCTCCCGCGACCAACCGCGCAGCAGATCCTCCCGAAGTAGCGTAACTTCCGCTCCGGTGTCGAGCAGAAGTCCGTACGTTGCCCCGCCGATGCTTACCTCGATCCTTGGATGTCCGCTGGATGCCAGGTAGGGAGCAGGAAGCCGCTCACCGCCATGCGCGAGCGTGCCGGGATTGCCGATCGACAACAGTTGCTGCGGATAATCCAGAACAACTTGATAGTGTTCCAGCGCCTTGCCCGGAAGCATCCCCTCCACCGTGTCTCGGTTCGTGAAGCTGGTTTTGCCCAAATGCGCATACGCCTTGCTGGCGCTTAGATGGAGCGGCATTCCGCCGACACGTGCCGCCGGCACATCGACGGCACGGTACCGTTGCCCGTCGTCGGACAACTCTGGTCCCTCAGGTTTGAGTCCGAGGTCGGTTGCAAGTCCCTCATCGAGGATGATGGCACCACCTCCAGAGTCGAACAGAAATCTCGCCGTCCTTGTGCCGCCGTTTGGTCTCTTGAACAGGAGTGTGACAATAGGGACATTGCCTTCGACAGACATGCGGGCGGTCACATGATCTAATGCATTCCGGCTTTGAGCATGTAAGCGTGGCCAGCCCAGAATCGCAGTGCAGGCAATCACGAGCATTGAAATTGCAAAACGCACGACATCAAGCTTAGCCGGAATTTCCTTTTTCGACATCAAGAACGGCTTGGCAGAGTACACCCATCTCGCCCGATTCGCGAAATCGTGAAACGACTTTCATCGGGGCACAAGAACCGCATGTCGGCTCTCGGACACGTCCGAAACCGCGATTCCTGTTATAACATCGCCTCTCTAACAATGTCGGCAGCGTCAAGCACTTTCTGGGCGTACGAGTCCGTGCACTCCGAAGAGCGCCATTTCGCTCTCGTTGAAGCTGTTGCTTTTGCCATGCCAACCCAGGCCCGGTGCTCGTAATCCGTTTTCAGGTCAGGAACTCAGTCCGACCCATGCATCTCTTCGATCCCAACTGCGATCATGATTACTACTTCGAACTCCCCCGTGAAGGGGGAGCGGGATACCCAATCAATTACTCGGTGTTGTACTTCACACCATCGCGATGTCCGGGTTCTCCCGCGTGCGAACTGAACTTCGTCATCTGCTCGTAATCCCATCCTTTGCGCCACATCCAGTACAAACGAACGGCGAGTCGGCGGGCCATCGCCACCTTGGCGATCTTTCGTCCCCGTCGCATGGCCAGATGAAAATACCGTCTGCGCCATTCCGGATCGCTGCGCACCGTGACCTGCGCCGCTTCCACCAGCAGGAAGCGCAACAGAGAACTGCCTTGTTTCGTGATATGCCCCAGGCGGCGACGATCTCCGCTCGACTCCTCCGACGGCACCAGACCCAGATAGCTCGCGATCTGCTTGCCACACGGAAACCGCTCCGCTCTCCCAATAATCAGCACGAAGGCCAATGCCGTCAGACAACCGACTCCGGGATGCGTTTGCAACCGCTGCGCCTCCGGACACTTCTCTACTTCCTGCTCGATCGCCTGCGTCAGCTCAGCAATCGTTGGGCTCAGTCGGTCCAATAACTCCAACAGATCGCGCCGCCGACGGCTCGCCCACGGCGCTAACTTGAACGAATCCAGTTGCTCGCGTCCGGCTTCTCGCCACAACTTTTTCTTGCAGCGCAGTCCTTCGTTCAGCGCCACCGCCTGCAGTTGGTTCATAATCCGCGTGCGCGCCTGCACCATCCTGTGCCGATGCCACAGCAGTTGCCGCAGATCTCGATTCTCCGAGCTCGGTACCCAGATTCGCGGAAAGCGATCTTCCAGCAACAATCGCAGTATCAGCTGCCCATCCTGGCGATCCGTCTTCTGCTTGCGCACCCGCTTGGTTCGGATCTCGGCCGCGTCTCCGATCCACAACTCAAACCGTAGCTCCGAGAACAACCGTTCAAACCAGCGAGCCTGTCCACTGGCTTCCATCCCCAGACGTACCCTCACCCCCTGCACCGAGAGATCGCGATAAAACTTCTCCGCCTCCTCGCGATGCTCCAGTCGCCGCTCTTGCAGATCCCCGGTTTCGCTATCCACCAATGCTATTTGCTGAAACCCCGGGTGGTAGTCACAACCTATAATCATCATGTTCGGCTCCTTTCTCCCGGGCCTTTGGTTGGTTGGCACCACCAAAGTCTACTCGGGCATTGGAGCCGACATTGTTATGGAATCAATTACGCCCGCCACCCGGTTCTGAGTGTAATCGCCTTCCATGCTTTGACGCCTCCATTGCAGACGTGCAATGGGTCGTCGAATCATATGCTCTGTCGTTGGCGGCGCTGGTTAAGTTGATCAGCCTTCGGAAACTGAGAATTCTTCCGGGTGTTCGCTGAAACTCACAGACACGAAATCTGGGCGTCGCTAAAATTCTGTGGCCATCTTCAAGTGCTTCTGTCAGAGAAAGGTTCGATTCTCTGACTGCCCGCTAGGGCACGCAGTCAGGCGCTAACCAACTGGACGTGAATAGTATTCAA
>PMSZ01000007.1 GCA_003168235.1 Acidobacteriaceae bacterium | reverse complement strand
AAGCCGTGGAACTGCTGACATCTGCCTCGCCGTACGAGCGCGCTTACCCCGAGGCGGTGTACCTGCGGGGGTTGGCTTACCTGGGTCTGCATGAAGGCGCTAGGGCAGCGGCTGAGTTCGAAAAGATCCTGGATCACAAGGGCGCCAGTTGGGGCAGTGCTTGGCAACACCCCTATTGGGGACAGTTTTACTCGCTTTCCTACCTGGGCCTGGCGCGCGCCTCCGCACTCGCGGGCGACCCGGCGAAAGCCGGAAAAGCCTATCAGGAGTTCCTCACCCTCTGGAAAGACGCCGACCCCGACATCCCCATCCTGAAGCAAGCGAAGGCTGAGTACTCAAAGCTGCAGTAATTCCGGCGGTCAAGCTTTTAAAATTAATGGCGGCTCGACGATTTGCCCGTCCGCGCAAAAAGTGAAGGGCGTAACTGCTTGTGTACAGCCTCTCGGGATTGCTCCAGAATGTCGTGCAATAGTTCAAGAACTTCGGGTAGAAGTCCACACGCTGAAGCGTGATGGGCGCCTTACCAAAAGTCCTTTTCTGAAATGCAGAGAAATTCGCCCGGATTGATCCCAAAAATAGCAAGAAATCGCCGCAATTCTCCAGATTCTCGCTCGCAAACCGGACTGGAGAAAGTATCCTTCTCAATGCTTGGGTCGTGGTTTTGCTGCGTTTCTCTCCGGAAGCCACTGGAGCAGTCCGGTTTCAATGACTCCCTTCGGCGAATGGAATGCGATCACAAATCGATGATCAGGCGAAAGCAGACTTGACTTTTGTCGCCCTCGGAAGTTCCGATGATCAAGAACCGGGACAAGACAGCCGGACTGGCTGGGGGCGCTGGTTAGGAGACCTCGGCTTTGCGCCAAGTTCGGAGATTAGCAGCATAGAGCACGATACAAAACAGGTTCGCCGGAATGAAGGCAAGCTGAGCTGTTCTTAACCCAATGACGCAAATGATTAGGCTATTCGCCGCCGCCAGCACCCAGCCCACCCAGCATCTTCTCCCAACCAGGATGGTCGAACAAATCGTAAGCACACAAGACAAGCAGTCAAGCCGCCACACAAGCGAAAGTACTTCTAATCTCATATCCTGTATCTTCACTCGGAAGGAGAGGCTCGTTCCAAGGTCCCGGAGGTGAGACGTAACCCTGGTAACTTGGGCTTTCCCGAGCTTGGGGCACAATGCAGCGGCGAGGCGAAATTTCTTTCAGCTCAATGTCATTCGACCCTTTTGCCTGCTCCCTTGCGGATTTGAGTAAACCCAAGGCGTTGTTCAGAATCGTCGTAGCGGCGGCAGCGGTAGTTAGCGACATCCCTCACAGATAGCACCATAACCGACAGCAGTCAAACGGACACGACGAAATCCTTCCCACCGTGCTCGCATGTCTGCAGACCGAGCAACGTGTCCCACAGAGCACACCGAGGATCGGGGTGTCCTGACCGCAGTGGGGAGCATTTGAAGAGACGGTGACTCTCTGTGTGAGCGAGCACACGATGTTGAAACTCATTCATTCCGAAAACCTCGAATACAAAGAACTCAGAAAGGCTGCGTAGAACCTTCATTGGCTTGATTTGCAGCCACTATCAAAAGGTACAGATCTATTGAGTGACTCGAAACTTCCCACAAGCCTCATGCAGTTCACGGCACCCAAAGGCACAACTAAACTACCCTTATCAAGCATTCGTTTTACGTCAGTAAGTCTTGCAATTGCGACAATCGCTTCTAGCGTAGACCCCCTCGTTAGTTTGTCGCACCTTATTCTGTAAGAAGTGGATGGCCCATTACCCATAGGAGCTAACGGGAATACTCCCTTCTGCCCAGTCTTAGGATCAACTGTAGTAAGCCCAGTAGCTATCGTTCCATCCCACGTCATCCCATTCATGGTTATTCCTTTGTCGGTGAGAATCTTATCGAGTTTTATATCCGACTTTGTTTTTAGTCTTTCGAGGTGTACATCCAAACCAAGAGATGTTGATGTAATGGCCATAATCTCCACGCCGGGTTCAAAGACAGCAGTGAAATTGTCATAATCACGGTTGGTCGGGTTAGTTATTTCCAATCTTACTTGGCCAAAGTCCGGTTGCCACTCAATTCCTCCCGCATTGCCACTAAATCCGATGCCTATGAACTTGATCTCAATCGGCAACGGGGACGGGCGAAACACAAACCCCGTGAATAGTAATGCAACCACCGCCGTCGTCATAATGCCCGCAATCTTCCATGCCCGTCCTTCTCGCCGTCTCCACAGTTCGTAAGCGACCAATACAGCAACCCATGCAAGGAACAAATATAAACAAATCACGCCCAACCAAAAAGTTATCGGGGTGCTCATAAGGAACAATCCTGCCGCGAGCACACCCGGCAACCCGATAGCAATAATCCAGTCGCGCTTACTCCTCTGCGGCGAGGCATCCAACATGCTTTTGGCTAGCTGCCTTGCTGCCTCTCTTCTCTGTCTGCGACTCTCGCGACCCATCGCGCACACCTCCGCATCAAGCTTCCCAATAAACTGGAAGAACCTGACGAGGACAGTATACCTCTAGGCGAACATACAGCGAATATGCTAATGTGCTGCGATGGACGCGGGGCGAAAACGGGTCATTGCAATCATCGCCGGGATTCTCGTCGCCCGTCATCTCAAGACTGCCGACGATTTATTTGGTGGGCCTACGGGGAGTGCCAGAACAGACAGCATGATTTCTGCCGCCGTGCAGTGGGCAGAACTCATCTTGAAGAAGATAGACGCTGTTCATCCTAATCCGCGAGGAGTTGCTTAGGCCGGAGTCGGGGATTGCGGATCTCAAACGGCGGCGTTTACTTGGGGTGTCGGTTACGCAGATGGTCATGCAGGAAGTCGAACAGGAATTGACCGCACCAGAGCAGCACCACAGCACCAGCGAACAGCTCCGCAAATCGGTGAATGGTCATGGGGAGACCTTTGCGTTAGCTGGGCACGCCTTATCGGGGAGGTTGGCAGTCAGGCGACCAACTGCCAGTCTCGAAAGGCTTACCCAGCGCGAGTTATAGTATTCCATCCGGGCCGGATGGGAGTGTGAAATTTTGTCAACGCTCCGAAGCCGCGCCCGGCCTATAATTCCGGGTGCAAGCGAACGGACCAAGGGGCCGCTCCGAGTCGGGGGATTCCGGGGCGGCTTTACTTTTTTCAACTGTGCGCTACGCTGTAAGGATGAACCGACTGCCTTATATGGTGGTGGAGCGCGGAGAGACGCTGGAGTACCCGGTTATTGGAGTGGGCCGGTTTCCGACGTTGGAAGAGGCGCAACTGGAGGCATCGCTTCACGAACCTAAGCACGGTGGGCGCATCGTGGCAATACACGAATCCGACAGTTGGGCGTCGAAGAAACCAGTAGTGCGCGGACGGCGCGGGCCAAAATCTCGGAGAGGGGAGCGGGATACCCAATCAATTACTCGGTGTTGTGCTTCGCACCATCGCGATTTCCGGGCTCTCCCGCGTGCGAACTGAACTTTGTTAGTTGCCCATAGCCCCATCCCTTGCGCCACATCCAGTACAGGTGAACCGCCAGCCTTCGTGCCATGGCGACTTTTGCGATCTTCCTTCCTCGCCGCATCGTCAGGTGGCAGTACTTACTCCTCCATTGCGGGAGACTGCGCACCGTCACCTGCGCCGCTTCCACCAGCAGGAAACGCAACAGAGAGTTGCCTTGTTTCGTGATGTGTCCCAAGCGCCGCCGCTGCCCGCTCGAGTCCTCCAGCGGTACCAGTCCCAGATAGCTCGCGATCTGCTTGCCACACTGGAACCGCTCCGCTCGCCCGATGATCAGCACGAACGCCAACGCCGTCAGCGCACCCACTCCCGGATGCGTCTGCAAACGCTGCGCCGCGGGACACTTCTCCACTTCCTGCTCGATGGCCGCCGTCAACTCCGCAATCGTCGGCGTCAGTCGATCGAGCAACTCCAGCAGATCGCGCCGTCGCCGGCTCGCCCACGGCGCT
>PMSZ01000223.1 GCA_003168235.1 Acidobacteriaceae bacterium | reverse complement strand
CCCCGGTAACGACGGTCAGAGTATTGTGCTCGATCTCAAAATCAATGTTCTTGAGGTTGTGAACCCGGGCACCGCGAACCACAATGCTATCTGTCGACATCTTCCCCTGGAGCTACAGACGGATCAAAACTCGCTACCGAATCTTTCTATTATAAATTGTCTTGAGGCGGTGGGCGGCGCCAGCGAATGGAGAGTCCGGCGCAGGCGAGATCGCAAACGATCACGACCCGGCGACGAAAGATCGCTCCCTTACTGCGCGGCGAATGAAAACAGCAGCAGAATATAGATCCAGAGAACGGTCATGCAGTGCCAGTACCATGACGTGATGTCGACGATGATGCGCCGGGATTCGATGGGACGATGCAGCAGGGCTGCGACATTGGCCCACACCAGCGCCAAAATTCCGCCGGCTAAATGCAGCCCGTGCATCGCCGTCAAGATATAAACGAACGAACTACTCGTGCCGCCCGCGAGGTGAAAGCCAGCGCCGGAAAGCCTGCTCCAGGCGAAGAGCTGTCCGGCAAGAAACAACAGTCCAAGCGCGGTGGTGAGAGTGAGCCATGGGAAATGGCGCTCGTCGCCGAGCGAAACTCCCGGGATCGATTCGACTGGCGCCAAGGCGGCTTGCCGTGTGATGGCGCGGCGCGCCAGGTCGATGGTGAAGCTGCTGATAATAAGGACGGCCGTATTGGCCAACAAGATTGCCCATGGTAATTGAACTGGAATCCAGGTTTGCTTGTAGCCCGTCAGTCCCGCATCAAGCGTCTGAAAACTGCGGACGATATAGACCGCTGTGAACGAAATGAAGAGCATGACGATGGGCGTCATGGCGACGGCCAGACCCATACGCGCGCGGCGCAGACGCTCACCATAGTTTGGGATGAGGTCGGGAGAGTTGTCATCGCCTTCGCGTCCGCGTCCGTCGTCGCCTCCGCCGGGCGGGAGGAATGTGCCATTGTGACCGGTGATGCGCGTCGAGGCGGGCATGATTCGAGGCACCCTACAGTTAGGATGATCTCACTGGGTGCGAGGCTGCGCAAATTCGCTTGGCGAATATCATTTAATCGTTTGATCGTTGGGAAGATTGCAACCGGTGCGGACTCACATCTAAACTGGTGGAAGCGGAATAGACAGGCGAGAGTGGCGGAATTGGCAGACGCACCAGACTTAGGATCTGGCGGGTAAAACCGTGGGGGTTCGAGTCCCCCCTTTCGCACCAATCATTTAGGGCCGATCTTGAATTGGCCCTTTTGCTTGTGGGGGCGATTTTGTGCCCGTCCGTTTGCTATGCCTGATCGGGCGTGCGGGGAGCCCAGTTTGCACTTGACCCGTGCTCCCTTCCAGCTATACTCAGCGGTTAAGTTAAGATTCCGGATTCTGGCTTGAGGGGGCGCGGGATTCGGAGAAGGCTAAATTGCTGTTGCCCGCAGAGACTGCCCACTCGTCCCCTTTGAGTTCGTGGTTCCCGCCCGCAACGAATCTCGTCTGTCGAAAGCTGCGTTCAACGTTCATTTGTCGTGGGAGGCCAGGTTATGTTCCGGTCAGTTAAATGGGTGATCGTTGGGCTTGCTGTCGGAATGCTGACAGCTCTGGATGCGGGGGCGGCCATTGGATTCCAGCCGGTTTCGCCCGAGGAGCTGAAAATGACCCGCGAGCCGCAGGCACCGGGAGCGGCGGCGATTATTTTATACCGGCAGGTGGACCGGGACGACAACGGACACACTTCCCACGAAGACAATTACCGTCGGATTAAGATCCTAACCGAAGAGGGGCGAAAGTATGCCAACGTCGAGATTGCATTTGTCAAAAAGAGCCAGGACGTTGTGAGTATCAGGGCTCGAACCATCAGACCCGATGGCTCGATTGCAGACTATGGGGGACAAGTCTTCGAAAAGGAATTGGTCAAGGCTAGAGGAGTGAAGATTCTGGCGAAGACCTTTACGTTGCCGGACGTGCAGGTTGGGAGCATTCTCGAATACTCGTACACGATGGATCTGGGCGAACATCTGCTCTTCGAGTCGCATTGGATTCTGAGCGACGAACTGTTCACAAAAAAAGCGCAGTTCTCACTAAAACCCTACCGTGGCAGCTCCGCCGTCCCGCTTTCGCTGCACTGGAGCTGGCAGGATCTGCCGCCTGGCCCCGAACCGAAAGAGGGGCCCGACCACATCATACGGATGGAAGCGAACGACATACCCGCATTCCAGATCGAAGACTACATGCCTCCTCCCAACGAATTGAAGTCGAGGGTGGATTTTATCTACGACGCGATTTCGGGGAAAGACGAGAACGCTTATTGGAAGCAGGTTGGACTGCAATGGAACGGGTACCTGGAAAACTTTGTCGGAAAGAAAAAGGAGATGGAGCAGGCAGTCGCGCAGATCGTTGCGCCAAATGATTCGCCGGAGGTGAAACTGCGCAAGATCTATGACCGGGTGCAGCAGATACGGAACACGACCTATGAGGTGCACAAAACCGAGCAGGAAGAAAAGCGCGACAAAGAAAAGCCGGCGGAAAACGTAGAGGAGGTCTGGAAGCGAGGTTACGGCGACAGGACGCAATTGAACTGGCTGTTCCTAGGTCTGGTGCGCGCGGCCGGATTTGAAGCCTACGGGTGTTGGGTATCGGACCGTAAGGACTATTTTTTCAAGCCGGTCACTATGCAAAGATCGAAGCTTGACGTCAATGTTGTTCTGGTCAAGGCGGACGGAAAGGATCTTTACCTTGCCCCAGGGGTGGCGTTCACACCGTTCGGTCTGCTGACTTGGTCGGAAACGGCGGTCACCGGATTACGCTTGGACAAGGACGGGGGAACCTGGATTCGGACCACGCTTCCGCACGCCTCGGAGTCGCGGATCGAACGGGTGGCAAAAATGAGACTGTCGGAAACGGGAGATCTCGAAGGTAAGTTGACCATCACTTACGTAGGCCTGCAAGCGATGTATCACCGCATGGAAGAGAGACACGCGGACGATCTAGCACGAAAGAAATCGCTGGAGAAGCGGGCGACCGACCAGATCGCGGTGGCCGCGGAGGCGGAGCTGACGAACAGACCAGACTGGACCAGTTCGGAGACGCCGCTGGTAGCGGAGTTTAGTTTGAAGATCCCGAACTGGTCCTCGAACGCAGGCAAACACGTGGTGATTCCGGCTGCGATCTTTACGGCGGGAGAGAAAGAACTCTTCGAACATGCCAACCGCGTGCACCCAGTCTATTTTGACTATCCGTACGAGAAGGCGGATGACGTGACTGTCGAACTTCCTACTGGATGGCAAGTGAGTAGTATGCCGAAAGCGCTGGACCAAAATGGAAAAGTTATTACTTACGACCTTAGCTTCGAACAAGGCCCTGGAATGGTCCGGCAGATGAGGAAATTGACCTACGATGTTTTGCTGGTGGATCAGAAGTACTACGGGGCGCTGAGGGATTTTTTCCAGGCAGTGAGGACTGGCGATGGGCAACAAATTGTGCTGCAGCCAGGGACCGACCATGCGGGCAACTAACCGGCGCGCTCAGCTCGGTTGGTTTTGGACCGCGGTGTGGGTGCTAACAGTTGTGCGCGGAGCTGCGGCGGGGGATGCTCCGCAATGGATGCACGCGCTGACCGGAGTCACGCTGCCTTCCTATAGCGAAAAGACTGAGGCGGTGTTGCTGTATTCCGAAACGAACGTTACGGTTCTGTCGGCCGACAAGATCAAGATACAGTCTCGGGAAGCGTACAAGATTTTGAGACCGGAGGGACGAGGCCGCGGCACGGTAAAACTTTATTTCAATCAGACGCGAAAAATCAAAGATCTGCATGGGTGGTGCATTCCGGCGCAAGGCAAGGACTACGAGGTGAAAGACAAGGATGCGATGGACGTAACGGCGCCAATCCAAGGCGGTTACCTGGTTCTGGACGCGAAGTATCGGGTGCTAAACATTCCAGCACCCGACGTAGGAAACATCGTGGGTTACGAATATGAGATAGAGGAGCAACCTTTTTGGCTGCAGGATGACTGGCGCTTCCAGGAAACGGACCCGGTACGGGAGAGCCATTTTACGCTACAACTTCCTCAAGGCTGGGTTTACAAGGCCTCCTGGCTTGCGCATGACGAAATCAAGCCAGAACAAGCCGGGGGCAATGTCCTGCGGTGGACGGTCACCGACGTAAAGGGGATAAGCCATGAACCGGACATGCCTCCGGTGAGCGGCTTGGCCGGCCAGATGATCGTGTCATTTTTCCCAGCAGGTGGAACATCAAGCAAGAACGAATTCGTAGACTGGAAAGGCTTGGGGGACTGGTACGGAGACCTGATTCGGGGGCAGATGGATGCGTCGGAAGCGATCAAACAAGAGGTGAACGGATTAACCGCAGGAAAGGCTGGGCAACTGCAGAAGATACAAGCCATCGCCGGATTTGTGCAGCACGATATTCGCTATGTTGCGATCGAATTGGGGATAGGCGGCTGGCAACCGCATGCGGCTCCGGAAGTTCTTGCGCACAAGTACGGGGATTGCAAGGACAAAGCGACGCTGCTGCGTACCATGCTGCGCGAAATCGGAGTGGACTCGTACCAGGTACTGATCAATACGCAGCGGGGCGCGATTGCGCGTGATACTCCGGCTCACAACGCGTTCAACCATGCGATCCTTGCGATCAAGCTTCCGGATGAGGTAAAGGATAAGTCGCTGATCGCAGTGATGAAGGATCCGAAGCTGGGAAGAATTTTATTCTTCGATCCGACCAATGACGTCACGCCCTTCGGTCAAATTGGCGGCTACTTGCAGGCGAATTATGGCTTACTGGTAGCGCCAGACGGGGGCGACCTGGTGGAGTTGCCGCAACAGCCGTCGGCAATGAACAGTATCCAGCGCACGGGTAAGCTGACGCTCGACGCCAGCGGTAAGTTGACAGGCGATGTCGAGGAATTTCGGGTCGGGGACCGCGCCAGATCCGAACGATCGCGCTTGCGGGCGACCACCGCGAGCGTCGACCGGATCAAGCCGATCGAAAACCTGCTGGCAGGATCGCTCTCGAATTTTCAGATTGTGAAAGCCAGCGTCGTCAACTTCGATCTGACGGACCAGCCCTTCGGCTTCCAATACAGTTTTCAGTCCGAAAACTACGCGAGACCTGCAGGCAATCTACTGCTGGTGCGGCCGCGGGTGCTGGGGACGAAGGCATTGGCGATATTAGAGACGAAGGATCCGCGAAAATATCCGTTCGAATTTGAAGGTCCTTATCGCGACACTGACAGCTTCTACATCACGTTACCGGTGGGCTACGAAGTGGACGAGTTGCCGCCTCCGACCGACGTTGAGTACAGTTTCGGCACCTATCACAGCAGGACCGAGGCGAGCGGACAAGTGTTGCACTACACGCGCAGCATGGAAATCAAAGAGCTCAGCGTTCCGGTGAGCCAAATGGATGATCTGAAGAAGTTTTATCGCATCATTGCTTCCGACGAGCGGAATACGGCAATTCTGAAAAGTGTTGGGACCGGCAAGTAGCCACCATCCCGTGTCAAACAGACTCGTTACGGGCCGTTCAAGCCTTCAGTTCTTGTACGAAAATAGATCATGACTTCTGTGCGAATGGATAAGTGGCTGTGGGCGGCCAGATTTTTCAAGACGCGAACGTTGGCCGCGAAAGCGTGCGAACTCGGGAGGATACAATCCGACGGGCAGCCTGCCAAAGCTGCGCGCGAGGTGCGAATCGGAGACAACTTGCGCGTGAGTAACGACGGCGGTGATTTTCAAGTGGAGATCCTGCTTCTGAGCGACGTGCGCGGCCCCGCTTCGGTGGCGCAGACGCTCTACCGCGAAACCGAGGCCAGCCGCGAGTTACGCCAGAAAGTGGCAGCCGAGCGCAAGGCGATGAAACAGTTCGAAGAGTTGCCCGCAGGCAGACCATCCAAGCGCGATCGCCGGAGAATCATTCAATTCCGCGGCAGATCGTGACGGGGTGCGGAGCTGAGCAGACGGGAAAGTGGTCCGAGCGTTTTGGATTGTGCTGCTGCCACAAGCAGAGAATCCTCTGTTACAATTTAATTCGCCGAGCAGGGACAGCTGCTCAGGTCGCGGTCTCGGGATAGAGAAGGAAGAAACAGTCTGAGAGCGGGGAAGTGTAGTAAACCTAAGGGTTTCCGCAACCCGATCGGCAATAAGTGGGGACGTAGTTCAGTTG
>PMSZ01000008.1 GCA_003168235.1 Acidobacteriaceae bacterium | reverse complement strand
GTCGTAGGAGACGCCGCGAAGCCGCTCCACTTTTTCCAAGGCGCCGTGCAGGGTTTGAATGTTGGTCTTCCAGCGGCGTGAGCTGTAGGTAGCCCAACCGTCGGCAATGGAGGGGCCATAGCCCCGGCCCAGAGTCAGCAGGTTGCTGGGGCTGGTGGTTCCAATGCCGACTCTGGCGGTGGCTGTGGCTCCATTCACCCCGGCAACGCTGCCCAGTACCACGGCATCGCTCACGCTAACAGAGGCATGGGCGCCGATGGCGGTGGCGTTGTGAACGTTCTGGCCTTGCACTTCGGTTGCGTAGCCCGTGCACGTGATGTCCGTGCCCGTGGTTTGTGTTTGACAGGCGAACGCGCCGATGGCCGTGTTTTCTATGCCCGTGGTGTTGTCGGCGAGCGCGGATACTCCCACGGCCGTGTCGTAGCCCCCGGTGGTGTTATTGGCCAGAGTGTACGTACCGCTAGTGGTGTTGTTGGTGCCCGTAGAATTGGCTTCGAGAGCGTAGTAGCCGGTGGCGGTGTTGTAGGTGCCGGTAGTATTGCTATAGAGCGCGTAGGTACCGGTGGCCGTGTTTGGAGTGCCCGTGGTATTTCCCGCAAGCGCACCATAGCCTGTGGCCGTGTTGCAGCACGCCGTGGAGTTGTCGCTGAGCGCGGATGCTCCCACGGCGGTATTTTCGACGCCGGTGGTGTTGCTGAAAAGCGCGGCATTGCCTATGGCCGTGTTCGCATAGCCCGTAGTGTTGGAATAGAGTGCGGAGCCCATCACCGTGTTGTGGTAGCCCGTGGTGTTGTTGTAGAGCGCTCCGTAGCCGCTGACGGTATTGAGGTAGCCCGAGGTATTGGAATGGAGCGCTTCGAGGCCGCTGGCGGTGTTGTCGGTGCCCGTCATCGTCGAGTTCCCTGCGAAGCCGAGGAACGCGTTCCCCTCCGTGAATGAGCCGAACGCAAAGGCGTTTTCTCCCAGGTTGTAGCTGGTCGCGGCATTGACCGCGCCGTTGACATCGAGGGTGGCGGCAGGGGTTGTCGTCCCATCGCCTATATCGCCCGCTGTACTCTGAAACAGCTTCGAGCTGGTCAGCGTGGTGTCACTCTTCCACAACGGAATGTAGTCCGTCGTGCCTCCTTTTATTAGCGGCCCAGTTATTAGCGGACCAGCACTTTGAGCCTGGCTTAGCAAACCGCACAGCAACACCGTCAACGTTGAAAGCATCAGCACGCGAAACTGTCTCATGGGCTGCCTCTTCTGTTTTGCATGTGTCATAGATTCTCCTTTTTCCGTTCGTTCTTATTGAGCGCCGCTGCCAGGATCGCGANNTCGGCCTCTATCTGGTAACGCGAAGAAACCACGGAAAAAGGTTCATATTTCTTTGGCAGCGGGCGGCGGCGGTTTTGCTTTTCCCGCGCCAGGAGTCGCAAGTGCTCAAAAACAAAGGCGTAAACATCGTCCCGTTTTGCATTCGACTTGATATATACTCTGTGCCCTAGAGCGCGCGATCCTTGGGGTGAGTTGGGAATGTTCGCGAGCTCAAGTCCGATTCCCCCTCGTTTATATCTTTATATCTGCGGCGTCGTTTTAATATCCCGCTGGTCCGCTGATCGCGTTCGAGACTCTTATGGATGCGCCAATCGATGTAGCCACCCTTCTCGGTGAACTCGACCTCGGCAATAAAGATGACAAGGCAGTGGCCGAACTGGTCGTGCTGCTCTACTCGGAACTGCGGAGTTTGGCGTCCCGTTACTTGCGGCGGGAGCGCGGCGATCACACCTTGCAAACAACCGCTCTGGTGCATGAGGCCTATCTCCGCCTCGCCGATCAGAGAGAAGTTCGTTGGAAGAACCGGGAGCAGTTCCTGGGTGTCGCAGCACAACTGATGCGCCGCATCCTCGTCGACTACAGCCGGGGCCATGACGCCCAAAAACGCGGCAGGGATTTTGAGAAAGTTTTCCTCGAAGAAGCGGAGAGCGTTTCCAAGGGGAAGACGGCCGATGTCATTCAATTGGATGAAGCTCTCACCCGACTGGCGGATTTCGATCCGCAGCAAGCCCAACTTGTGGAGCTGCGTTTTTTCGGTGGTTTGAGCATCGAGGAAACGGCTGGAGTGCTGGGAGTTTCGCGCGCGACGGTGAAGCGTAATTGGAACCTGTCCAAAGCATGGCTGGCGCGCGAGCTATGCAGAAGCGACCAGAAAAATGCTTGAAAAGTGGGGTCAAGTAAAAGAGCTGTTCGCGTTGGCCCTGGAGCGAGACCCCAAGGAGCGAAGTGATTTCCTGCGTGAAGCGTGCGCGGGCGATGACCCGCTGCGCACCGAAATCGAATCGCTGCTGTCGAGCTTCGACGGCGCCACCACCTTTCTGGAGGATTGTCCCGCCGCGGATCTCGTATCCGGGCAGTCGCGCGCGATGGCGGGAAGGCGGGTAGGGGCGTACCGCATCCTCCGCGAGATTGGGCACGGTGGCATGGCGGTGGTTTATTTGGGCGAGCGCGACGACCAGAACTATCGCAAGCAGGTTGCGATAAAAATGGTCAAGACCGGAATCGACACCGAACAGGTCTTGCAACGCTTTCGCAATGAGCGACAGACCCTCGCGACATTGGACCATTCCAACATTGTGAAGCTTCTCGATGGCGGCAGCAGCGAAGATGGTTCTCCGTATCTGGTGATGGAATATGTGGAGGGCCTGCCGATTGACGAGTATTGCGATCATCACCGGCTTTCCATCGATGATCGTCTGCGGCTTTTTCGTGAAGTCTGCTCCGCGGTCGAGTACGCGCATGGAAAGTTGGTGATTCATCGCGATCTCAAGCCGGGAAATATCCTGATTGCAAAAGGCGGTGTACCCAGACTCCTGGACTTTGGCATTGCCAAGCTACTGAACCCCGAGTGCTTCCAAACGGCCCTGGTCACTCGAACGAACTGGCGTCTCATGACCCCGGAATACGCGAGCCCAGAGCAGATGCGCGGGCACGCGATCACGGCCGCAACCGATGTCTATTCGTTGGGGGTGTTGCTCTTCGAATTACTGACCGGCCATCGCCCGTATCGCTCTGCGGGCCAGTCTCTGTTGGAAATGGAGCGGCTGGTTTCGGAAACTGAGCCGGAAAAACCAAGCGCTGTCATTGACCGGAAAGAAGAAAAAATATCGGTCGATGGCGCTGCACGAACTGCCATTACTCCGGAATCGGTGAGCGCCCAGCGCGGCTTGCAGCCCGCTGAATTGCAGCGCCTTCTGCGCGGCGATCTCGACACAATCGTGATGAAGGCACTGCGCAAGGAGCCCGAACGCCGGTATGGTTCCGTCGCCGAGTTTTCGCAGGACATTGAGCGCTATCTGGCGGGCATGCCGGTCCGGGCCCGCAAATCGACCATCGCCTACCGTAGCGGGAGATTCCTGCACAGGCATCGGGAGTCGTTGGCTGCAGCTCTCGTGGTTCTTGCCGTTGTGGCGGGCCTGGCGATCTGGCAAATGCACAGGGTCTCCCGCCAAGCTGCCGCTCGGTCGGAGGCCAAGAACGCTCAGGTTCAGGCGCGGCGCTCGGTGGCCATCTTAGGCTTCAAGAATCTTTCCGAACGCGCCGATACAGCTTGGGTGTCAACTGCTTTGTCCGAGATGTTGGCTGCGGAGCTTGCGGCCGGTGAGAAGTTGCGCGCGGCTCCCGGAGAAACCGTTGCCCGCATGAAAGTTGACCTCGGCCTTCGCGACCAGGAAAGCCTTGCTCCCGAAACCCTGGGACAGGTCCGGAAGAATCTGGGTAATGACTTCGTGGTGGTCGGTTCCTACTTTGACTTGGGAAAAGACTCCGGAGGCCAAATCCGGCTTGACGTTCGTCTTCAGGACGCGGCGAAGGGAGAGACTATCGCCACGGTTTCGGAAACCAGTACCGAGGCGCAGTTGCTGGACCTCGTCTCCCGCGTCGGAAGAAAGTTGCGAGAGGATTTCGGGGTGGCAGATGTTTCCCAGGTTGAGGCGGTGGGAATCCGGGCAGCCATACCCTCCAACCCGGAAGCGATGCGCCTTTACTCCGAGGGCCTGGCGAAGCTGCGAACGTTTGACGCACTCGCCGCTCGGGATCTGCTGACCCGTGCGGTGAGCTCGGACCCTGCCTACCCTTTCGCGCACGCGGAACTGGCGAAAGCATGGATGGCCCTCGGCTACAAGGAAAAGGCACTCCAGGAAGCGAAAAAAGCTTTGGAACTTTCCGGCAAGCTCTCCCCTGAAGATCACTCCTTGGTGGAAGCCGGCTACTACGAGGTTAACAAGGATTGGGATAAGGCGATTGAGGTTTATCGGACGCTTTCCAGTTCCTCGCCCGATAACATCGAATATGGCCTCGCGCTCGCCAATGCTCAGATCGCCGGGGAGCACGGGACCGAGGCGCTGAAATCGATCGCCCGGCTGCGGGGACTGTCTGCCGAAACGAAAGAGGATCCTCGTATCGATATGGCTGAAATGTGGGCCGACTATTCCTTATCGAACAACAAAGAAGTCGTCGTCACCGCCGACTTGGCCATCAAAAAAGCAATCCCGTTGCGAGCGAGGCTACTGATCGCGCGGGCGAGAATATTTCAATGCCGCGCTTTGGCTGGCCTGGGGCAACCGAAACAGGCAACCGCCGACTGCGAAGAGGGCCGTCAAATTTTTCACGAAGCCGGCGACTTGGCCGGCGAATCTGGAGCCCTGCATGAGATGGCCGAAGTGCCGATCAACCAGGGCGATTTGGACCAGGCAAGGAGATTATATGAACAAGCTCTGGCGCTAGCGCGACAAACCGGCGACAAGCACGCCACCGGTCGAGAACTCGCAAACATTGGTGTGATCTGTATGCAACAAGGGGACTTGGTAACGGGCAAGAAGATGTACATGGAAGCCCTCGACGTCTTCCGGGAGATCGGTGACAAGCACGGAATGGAGGTAAGCACTGCCAATATCGGCGACATCTTTTATGAGGAAGGACGGCTGGGAGGCGCCCTGGCGGAATTTCAGGACGCGCTGGTGTTGGCCCGCGAGGTCGGACATAAGACTTCAGAAGCAATCGATATCAAGAACATTGGAGACGTCCTGGCAGACCAGGGAGATCTACCAGGCGCAATGCAGATGTACCAGCAGGCCGTCAGCATACAACGCGAGACTGACGACAAGAGCTACTACGCGGCTTCTCTTGTGGCGATCGGAAAACTGCAGCGGCAAAAGGGTGACAGTGACGGGGCCAAAAAAAAGTATGAAGAGGCCCTTGCCTTGAGACGGCAATTAGGAGAAAAAGGCACAGTGGCCGAAACCCAGATGGCTCTGGCAGAACTGGACTGCGACTCCGGTCACGCCTCGGAGGCAGAGACTCGGGCGCGGGAGGCCATCGAGGAATTTCGAGCGGAAGGGGAAGCGGACCTTGAAATTCAGTCTGAAGCCCTGCTATCGAGGTCGCTCCTGCAAAAGGAAAGGATCGAAGATGCCCAACAGGCGATGGCCAGAGCGCTCACCCTTTCCAATAAGAGCAGCGATGTAACTGTCCACCTCCCACTTATGATCCAAAATGCCTATATGCGAGCGGCGGTGAAAGACGTTCGTAAAGCTGAGCGCCTTGCTCACAATGCGATGGTGGAAGCCAATAAGCTGGGCTTTGTTCGATTCGAGTTAGAAGCCTCCCTGGCCGCCGGCGAAATTCAGTTGCACGGAAACAATCCTGCCCTCGGTCGCAAACGGCTTGAGGAAACGGGGAAAACCGCACGTTCAAAGGGTTTCGAGCTTATCGCACGGAAGGCAAGTACAGCGCGAGAGACTACCAACCCCTAGGGTTTGCTACGAGTGAATCTGGGCACGTTTTCCGACATAGCGCGTTCCTGTCGGTCCCGCTGATCGTGACGATTTCAAGTCGCCGCGACTCGCCAGCAGGACGAGAGGAAGGAGACTCCCAACTCCCGAGTTGTCGGCAAACCGGAAACTATCCGGAAACGGGCTTGGGGGAAGTTGCCCGAATTAGCGAGCGAGAAGTTCGGTTTTTTTGTCCGGATTGCCGGAGAATAGTTCGATCTCTGACTGCTCGGCACGCATGCAGTCTCTGCCAGCCGTTTCTGGTGTGGAAAGTACGCCACAGATTCGTATTTCCTTCGGCCTGAGAATCGCTCGCCATTCGCCTTTCTCCAGGTCATGACATCGGACCAGTCTTGCCCCTCTTGGACCCTTAACCAATTCTCCGGATGTATGTTGCTGTTGCAGAATCTTTTACACGTCGCGCACGTGCGGGCTTTTTCTCGACAGTTACCATCTGAAATTCTCTCGACAAGAGGATCCCCGTGCTATTGTGTGTAACGTGCTCAGTCGATCTCTGCTTCTAGTTTGCCTTGCGGCGGTCCTCAGGCTGGGCGCACAGAATACCAAATAGTTCCATCCGAGAAAAAACCGAAAACAGTCAAAGGAGAGCCTTGTGAAATGCTTCCTGGCCTTCGGTGTCGTGGTGATGTTCTCCGCAGGGTCGACTTCGACGGCCCAGACGAAAGCCCCGGCCGCTCCTGAGGCACCGCCCCTGCCGTTTCACTATGTTGTTGCGGTCGTGCAGATCGACGCATCCACTTCACCTTCATCGGAGTGTTGTGTGCCGGAAGCAACGGCTTGCCGTCCCGTATGAGGTTGACGTGAGAGCTCGCATATCCAGTGAAATCAAAACCTCCGAAATTGGGTGCCCCCTAGATAGGGCCGAAAAAAACATCTCTGGGCCTAGTCGTTGAGGCCGGTAGTATTGGAGGAAACAAGCGAATACAGGAACAACAGGATGCCTGATGCAAAACATAGTCCTCCAAACACCGCGAAAGACATGAAAGAAGCAGCAGTGTTCCACAAAAGGCTCAGCGCCTCAATTACCAGGCCGAAGATGAGGAGAATTCCAGAAACTCGAAGCTTACGTAGCATGGCTATCCCTCTGTCTCGCGTTATTCTGCCGGCTTCCAAAACTTGACTTGATCAAGTTTGTCGACGGGATGAAAAGTGTCGTGGCAGCCGGCGGTCGTGCACGAAAGCTTGTTTGATTTCAAATCGCCCATCATCGCCGTGTGCGTGGGACTGTCTTCGAATGACCGAGCCCCGGCGTGGCAGTGCAAACATTCCCGGTTGTTATAGGGGTGGTAAAGGTGAATGGGATTCATTGGCGTCCCGAACCAATAGACGTAGACGTGATGCAAGCCATTCAACTTGGCTTCGATGGTCCCGAACATGGCGTAATCGGTGTGACATGTGTAGCAGGCCTTGTCAGCGGGGATACGGTGATTTTGGAAGTGGGCGGCTGGAATGTAGGAGGGATCGTCCACGTACAAAGTTCGCCCGTAGGGTTCCATAATGTGGCAGGAGAGGCAGAATTGAGTTTTTTCCGAGCGCTCCATGTGCTCCGATGCACCCACACCTAACGCGATTAAGGGAACAATGAAGAGAGCAAGAAAGGCAACGATTTTTCCTTCGCGCGAGGCGGTAATGGACGGTCGGATAACCACCACCAGAATCAACAGGATGCTGGTGCCAATCAAACAGAACAAGACGGTCGAAGGAAATATCATTGGATGGTGTTCAGCGGCTTACCAAGGACCTGGCCTCTCTTCGTCATGCGTTCCGTTGCACAACTATTTTTGTTTGCCCAGTTCCCGAACGTAGGCCACCAGGTCTTTGATTTCCGCCTCTTTCAAGCTCTTGCCGTAGGCGGGCATCTTGTTCTTTCCGGCGGTGACGGTGGTTATGAGATCCGCGTCGCTCTCTTTTGTGACCTCGGCAGAACCAAAATCGTGCGCTCCGAGCGCCTTGCCCGGAGCCGTACCAGCTTTTCCATCCGCTCCATGACACCCGGCGCACTTGGCTTTGTAGGTTGCCGCTGCAGTCTGCGCGCGCGCTGACGACGGCAAGAAAAGAGTACTCGCTAATACAGCAACGATAACGGCAAATGGCACGGTCAAATTTTTCATTCCTAAGCTCCATTCGATAGAAAAGCGTCTCAGCATTTCTTCGTTTGCCATAGTACGCTTTTAATGCTCCCGTGGCTCGGCCAGAAAATCAAAATGAATAGCGGAGAGACTCAGTTAGCGAGTTGGCGTGAAAATAACGTGGCGCGGTGGGGCCAACGAAGGAACCTTCACCGTACTGGTGATAATTCCAGCCCGTGTTGTAGGCCAGCTTATGGCCAATATCTATGCTCAGGTTGGCGACAGGCTGCTGATACCTGTACTGCACCGTGCCGAGAGGCTGAAGAATGTTGAACTGCGGCACGTTGCCATCAACATTGGTAATGCTGTAACCGACATTGGCCAGTACCCGCTTTACCGGCCTGAACCTGACCGCGGCCATTCCGAAATTGGTGTGGTTGTTGTAGTACGAGTTGGCCATCAGGTTATTGGACGTATCGTTCCCCGCACAGTTGTTGTTATTGGCATCGGCCACGAAAGGCAAGACCACTCCGGTTGGGGGCGTGTCGTTGAAGCAGATGATGGCGTTCTGGACGACGCTGTTAAAGTTGTAGGCGAAGTCGGCTCCGAGGCGTTCGCGTGGCATTAATGACGCGGTCAAACCGTAGTTTTGGTTGTGCCCCACATACTGGGTCTGGAAGTCGCCATTGGAGTCTTGCCGGATGTTGATCGATCCACCCAGAGTGGCCCAGGGCCGCGGCGTGTAGGTCGTCTGGAAACGGTAGCGCCCCTCTTTGCGTGGCGACAAGCGGACGAAGACTGCGTTGTAGTTCGTGTGCTCCAGATCGAAATTCAAGCGCCAAGCATGACTCGGTCGTGCCCAGAATCCAAGCAGCGCCGTTTTCTCCAGGCCTACGAAATGGTCCAAGTCTCCGGGCAGATAATCGTTGAAATGGTTGAAGTCCCGGTCGCCATAGCGGTAGCCGATACGGGCTCCTACTTTTTTCGAAATATCCCAGGCCAGTTCGGTTTGACTTCTCTTCCAGCTCTGGTTGAAGGACGACAGGATCGAGGTGGGTGTCGTGACCGGCGTGGTGGCGCTGAGCGGAGTCAGCAGCGTGCATGAGGTTGGAACGGTGCAATTATTGTCGGTCTCGCTGAAATTGCCATCCTGAGGAATGCGGTAGGCCCAAAAATAAAATTTCTCGATCAAGCGCAGATGTTGGGTCAGATGCAGGGTGGCCCCAACATCGAGCACATCGGAAATCCGGTTCGCGCTTGCGACGCCAGTTCCGTTGAAGGCGAGGGTGTGGGTGCGCGTGATCAAACCAGCGAAATTTTCCTCCAGGGGCGTGCTCATGTCGGCGGAACTGTAGGCAAAAGAAATGAGCAGTTCTAACCGCTGAAGATTGTTGCTGCGCAAACTGAGCCGCTCGGTGGGAGTAGACGTGCGAATCCGCTGATTGCGGGAGTAGCTAAAGTAGGCGCTGCAGTTGTTGTTGGTGAGAACTCCGCCGACAATCAGGCTGGTGGCCGGTGGCACCACGGCACAGGGCTCCTTGTTCACCGTGTCGATGGATAAACCCAACTCGACTGGAGTTCCGGTGGAGAGCAGCGCAGGCGCAAAGGGAGCCAGTTGGTAGTCCGTATCTCCCTTGTAGTAATC
>PMSZ01000053.1 GCA_003168235.1 Acidobacteriaceae bacterium | reverse complement strand
GTCAGCATGACCTCAGCGGCTGAAGCCGGATTCAAAACAAAACCTTTACCGCAGCGCTGAAGCGCTGCTCCACCCAAAAGCTGGGCCAGTCAGAGCTTTTCGGCAACCTCTGAAGTCGTGCCCTTTCAAAACAGATTGAGACTCCGTGCCCTTCCCCAAACAAATTGAAACTGAGCCAACGCCGGCCCGAGTGCGTTCACACTCTCGTAACAATCCTTTCGTATATTGACGCCACATTTGGGGCTCGGGATTTCGGGCTCTGAAGTCTGAGATTGTTGCGAGCTTTTCATCGGCTTTGATTTTAGTTTCGGGAGATCCTATGGCTGCCGCTCCGTCGCTACCTCCAACGTTGCCTTCGTCTGAACCTACCCTCACTACTCCAGTGCTGCATGCGAAGTTGAATCGGAGTCCGGGAAAGATCGGGATTCTGGGGTTTGGGGTGGTGTTTGTGATCGGGATGGTTTATGCGGGGTTTCATCGGTTGACCGACCTGGCGACGGCGCATACGGGATCGGTGGCGTATGTCCTGCTGGGGATTGCTTTGCTGGTGGCGCTGGGATTTGAGTTTGTGAACGGGTTCCACGACACGGCGAACGCGGTGGCGACGGTGATCTACACGCATTCGCTGGAGCCGCATGTGGCGGTGGTGTGGTCGGGGTTCTGGAATTTTCTGGGAGTGATGACTTCGAGCGGGCTGGTGGCGTTTGGAATTATTTCATTGCTGCCGGTGGAACTGATTCTGCAGGTGGGAAGTAAGGCCGGGTTCGCGATGGTTTTCGCGTTGCTGGTGGCGGCGATTATCTGGAATCTGGGGACATGGTATTTCGGGCTGCCGGCTTCGAGTTCGCACACGCTGATTGGATCGATTATCGGAGTGGGGATTGCGAACCAGTTGATGTCCGCTAAGACGGGGACGAGCGGGGTGGATTGGGCGCAGGCGGCGAATATTGGGAAGTCGCTGGTGCTTTCTCCGATAGTGGGATTTGGGGTTGCGTATCTGTTGCTGACGTTCATGAAGCTGGTGATCAAGAACAAGGCGTTGTATGAAGCGCCGGTGGGGACGGAGCCGCCTCCGTTCTGGATACGGTGTTTGCTGGTGCTGACGTGCACGGGCGTGAGTTTCTTTCACGGGTCGAATGACGGGCAGAAGGGCATGGGGCTGATCATGCTGATTCTGGTGGGGACGGTGCCGACGGCGTATGCGTTGAATCATGCGATGACGCAGAAGGATTCGGACGATTTTGTGGCAGTGTCGCAGCAGGCGGCGGGAATTTTGTCGAAGTATGTGAGTCCGGATGCGGTGATTGCGGACGCGCGGGATGAGGTGACGACTTATGTCCGGACGAAGGAGTTTACTGCGAATACGATGCTGGGGTTGCGGCAACTGGTGAGCGACATCGGCAATGAGACGGTGCAGTTTGGGGAGCTGGGGAAGATTCCGAATGACCAGGTGAGGAACTTCAGAAACGATATGTATATTGCGAGCGAGGCGCTGCGGCTGATGAAGAAGAGCGGAAAGCCAGTGATGAGCGCAACGGATTGGGAAGGGCTGAATAATTATAAGAAGCACGCGGACGCGGCGACGAGGTTTATCCCGACGTGGGTGAAGGTGGCGGTGGCGCTGGCGCTGGGGTTGGGCACGATGATTGGATGGAAGCGGATCGTGGTGACGGTTGGGGAGAAGATTGGGAAGGAACATCTTACATATGGACAGGGAGCGGCGGCGGAAATTACCGCGATGCTG
Source organism: Acidobacteriaceae bacterium (assembly GCA_003168235.1). Taxonomy (GTDB): domain Bacteria; phylum Acidobacteriota; class Terriglobia; order Terriglobales; family Acidobacteriaceae; genus Acidiflorens. The sequence continues at coordinate 4,910 of PMSZ01000053.1, read as the reverse complement.
ACGATTGGGGCGGCGGATGGATTTGGATTGCCGGTGAGTACGACGCATGTGTTGTCGTCCGGCATTGCGGGGACGATGATGGCGAACCATTCGGGACTGCAGTGGTCGACGGTGCGAAATCTGGCAATGGCGTGGGTGCTGACGTTGCCGATATCGATGATGCTGGCGGGATTGTTGTTCTGGGGATTCAGGAACATATTTTAGTTGGGTTAGATCGTAGCGGAAGAAAAACCCCGTCCGGGATTGGACGGGGTTTTTGTTTGTGGCCGGGTGAGTGTTGCGTCTTAAGTTCCGCTGCCGGTCGCGGGTTTAGCGATCGAAGGAGAAATGGTCGACGCGGTTTTCCTGCCAGCAGGATTCGTTTTCCTGGGTGCAGAACGGTTTTTCTTTGCCGAAGCTGACGGTGCGGATGCGAGCGGCGGTGATTCCCTCCTGGATCAGAGTTTCCTTCACGGTTTGAGCGCGGCTGGCGCCGAGGGCGATGTTGTATTCCTCGGAGCCGCGGTCGTCGCAATGGCCTTCGACCAGGACCTTGATGGCGGGATGCTGCGAGAGGAAGGCCTCATCGTTCTGGACGGTGGGGACATCGTTGGGGCGGACGTTGAATTTGTCGTAGTCGAAGAAAACATCTTTGACGTTGCGCGCGAAGAGTTCTTCGTCGGTGAGCGACGGTGTGTTGTTGGCGACCGCGGTGGTTACGGTGATGCGAGCCGAGGCGTCGGTGGAACCTCCGGGACCTTTGGCGAGGAGGGTGTAGGTGATGGATTCTCCGGGGGCGACGGTGCGGGAGCCGGAGGCTGAGAGGGTGCCGAGTCCGGCGATGGAGATTTCGCTGGCGTTAGCGGTCTGCCAGGAGAGAGTGCTGGATTGTCCGGGGAGGACGACGGCGGGATTGGCGGCGAGGGTTGCGGTGGGGGCCTGCGGGGCGGGCGCGGGCGGCGGCGGGGGAACGACTTTGGCGGTTTTCTTGGCGCATCCGGCAGACAGGGCGAGGATGGCGGTTAAGGCTGCGATGCGAGCGAATGCGGTGATGCGCGGATACGACATTTCATGGTGCGTCATTTGTGAGTTCCTCATTATTATGCGTGATTGTAGGTTGCTCATAGTTGAAGAAGCGTTGTGTGAGCGATGCAAAGAATGTTGGTATCAGCGCCGTGCCGGACGCGAAAGACAAAGAGAATTTTCGCGACGGCGTCGGAATCTGATTCCTAAAATGAGGGTGTAGAGACGATTAGCAACGCAGGACGGCGTTGCAGGCGGGCGTGGCGGCGGAGGGAGAATCGGCGTTGGAGAACGACATCCAGGAAAAAATCAGGAGTGATGCTTGCGCGTAAGAGGCGAGCGCGGCCTGGATGATGGAGCTCCAGAAGCGGCGGGCGGCGCGCAGGGATTGCAGGGAGGTGACGGGTCCGTGGACGGCAGAGTACGGGCCTTGGAGGGCTGGGAAGAGAAAAATGGTCAGGATACAGAGGACTGCCAGCACAGCCACGTCGCATCCAATGCGGCCAAGTGTCATTAGAGTGCCATGACTATTATAGCGCGGGGATGGCGGGGGATGAACGGTTTTAGGGCCTGTCGGGATGAGTTTTGGTGTTGGCCTTTGGTAAGGTCCGCGGCAGGTCTTTGGCCGCATCCGTGGACTGGGACGGTCAGCGTGCGATACTGAAAAATATGGCTTTGCCGGATTTTACGCCNNGATGGGCACAAGTCGGCGTATACGTTTGCGTTTTTGCGAGAGGCTTGTCCGTGCGCGCTGTGCGAGGATGAGCGCGGGAAAGCGGGACGCAAGCCGGGCGAGGCGGCGAAACTGGCTCCGGGGGCGCTGCCGATGTTCAAGGCGGCGGTGAAGGCGGTGTCGGTGGAAGCGGTGGGCAAGTATGCGCTGCGATTCGCGTGGAACGATCAGCACGATCTGGGGATTTATTCGTGGTTTTATTTGCGGGAAGTTTGTCCGTGTGGGGAGTGCGCGGCGAAGAGGCAGTGATTGGTGGTCAGTGGTCAGTNNGCGCGTTGGGGGCCCCGGTGCGCTCGGGATGACAATTCTTTTTAATCATCTTTATTAATTATCAGCATTAAATATCAGTTATGACGGTGCGGATTCGGTTGGCGGCGGTTGGCGATGTTCCGGCGCTGCGGTTGTTGATTGAGGCTTCGGTGCGGGGATTGCAGGCGGAGGATTATTCGGCGGTCCAGTTGGAAGCGGCGCTGCGGACGGTTTATGGGGTGGATACGCAGTTGATTTCGGATGGAACTTATTTTGCGGCGGAAGCGGCGATGAGTTCGGGAAGCGATTCGGAAAACGAGTCGGCTCCGGTGCTGGTGGGTTGCGGAGGGTGGAGCAAGCGGAAGACTTTGTATGGCGGCGATCAGTTTGCGGGGCGGGAGGATTCGTTGCTCGATCCGGGGCGGGATGCGGCGAAGATCCGGGCATTTTTTGTGCATCCGGCGTGGGCGCGGCGCGGGATTGGCGGCATGATTCTGGAGGCTTGCGAAGTGGCAGCGCGGGCGGCGGGGTTTCGGCGGCTGGAGATGGGCGCGACGCTGACGGGGGTTCCGTTTTATCGGGCGAAGGGATATGCGGAGTTGGAGCGGGTGGAAGCTCAGCTCGGGGATGGGCTGACGCTGCCGATTGTGCGCATGGGGAAAGGCAGTTGCCAGTAGCCAGTTCCCAGTTCCTAACCCGGAATTCATATTGGGCGGACGTGGATGCCTGTCTTTCGTCTACGAGAGTTATCGTCTCTCACCTGCGAGAATTCGCATCTTTCACCTGCACAATTTATGGAGTGACTCCTAACTCGGTGTAGAGTTCGGCGGGGTTGTAGATTACTCCATCTTTTACGACCAATGCTGTCTTTCTGATATCGCTGATGTTTTTGGTGGGGTCGCCGTCGACTAATACCAGGTCGGCGAGCTTGCCTGCGGTGATTGAGCCGAGGTCTTTATCCATGCTCATGATGCGGGCGGCGCCGAGGGTGGCGTTCTGCAGGACTATGTTCGCGGGGATTCCGGCTCCGACGTCGAGTTCCAACTCATGATGCAAGGTGAATCCGGCCATGGAGTCGGTGCCGGCTTCGATGGGGATTCCGGCGCGGTAGAGCAGGCCGGCGAATTCCATGATCTTGGCCCAGGATTTCACATCGATTTCATCTTTGCCTGGGGGTGGGCGCATGCCCTCGGCAAGGAGGCCGCGGCGAACTTGCGCGGGCAGGCGGCTGGCGATGGGCCGGTATCCGCGGGGAATTTCGCCGGGGCGGCTGAGGTATTCGTTTTCGAAGATGCTGAGGGTGAGGTCGAGCTTGGTGTGGTGATCCTGCAATAACTTGATGAAGGACTGGACCTGGGGCGAGGTGAGGTCGAGTCCGGCGGCGAGTTTCGCGGGTTCGGTGAGGCGGGCGATGGTGTTGGTGTTTTTGACTTCGGGGAAGAAATTCAGGATGAGGAAATTGACGTGCTGGATTTCGTCGTAGCCGTCTTCGACGCATTGCGCTGCGATCATGTTGGCGGGAATGTGTCCACTGACGCGGAGTCCGTTTTTGTGGGCTTCGTCGATGATGACGGGAACGAGCTCGGGTTTGACGGAGCTGTAGATTTTGATCTGCACGTAGCCCAGGCGTTTGTAGTTGTCGACGGCGGCGCGGGCTTCGGCTTCGGTCGAGACCAGGACTTTGGTTGGGCCCTGATAGGGGCCGGGGCTGTCGATGATTCCGGCGAGGACGATGCGGGTACCGATTTCTTTGCCGTCGATGATGCGCTGGCGGCGGGCGAGCAGTGAGTCAGTATCATTGGCGAGATCGCGGACGGTGGTGACTCCGGCGGCGAGGTTGAGGAGGCCGTCGTTGTCGGTGACGTGGGCGTGCATATCCCAGAGGCCGGGGAGGAGGGTTTTGCCGGTGGCGTCGATGACTTGTAACGGATGCGAAAGGGGTTCGTCTAAGCCCACGACGGGTTCGGGACCAAGATCGCGACCGCTGTGGACAGACACAATGCGGTTGCCTTGGATGAGGACGTTTTCGTCGTCTATTATTTTTCCGGATTCGGCGTCGAATACATTCGCGCCTTGGAGCAGTATTCTGCCGGGCGCGTGATGGGCGAGTTTGGCGGCTAGGTCGGCGGAGCGGGACTCTTTGATTTTGCCTTGGGCGGCGAGCAGGGTGGGGATGGACGCTTCCCATCCCTGGGCGATGAGGGAGCCCCACTCGTCGGCGACGGCGAAGAATTTGTCTTGATTGCTGGCATCGGCTTCGAGCCAGACGTAGGTGGGGGAGAAATCGAGTCCGGCGATGGCGTAGAGGGAAACGTGTTTCTTGTTTCCGGCGGAGTCTTTTCCGGTGCCTTCGAGATCGAGATCGGTGAGGCGCTCGATGCGGGCTTCGCCGTCGGGGAGCAGGGGGAGTTTGCCTCCATTTTGCAGGGCGGCGTGGGCGAGGAGGCCGAGTTCGGAGGGCGCTCCGTTGAGAGCGGAGTAGAAGGCGGGCGCGGAAATTTTCTTATCGCCATCTTCGGAGTTGTTTTTCCAGCGCGCGGTGCCGGATGTGAGCGAGTAGCTTTCTGTGACCGGCGTTTTCATGTAGTCGTTGCCGGCGATGGATTCGGAGAGCGGGATGCCGTTTGGACCGAGCTTGAGGACGCTGGTGGTGCGGGGGCCGCGTCCGCGGTCGTTGAACTGATAAAAGATGTGGAGCGTGCCGTCGGGGGCGGTCCAGAGGGCTTCTTGTCCGGCGAGGTTGCCCATAAGAAGGATGGAATGGATTTCGGCGGTGGAGGGAATGTCGGCGGGGAGCGCGGGGGTGGCGGAGGGGGGCTGCTGGGAGTAGAGGGCGGCGGCGAGGAGGATGAAGACAAATGTTCTGTGCATGCGGCCTTTCTGGAACGAGGTTGAACGAGGTCGGAGGTTAGAGGTCAGATTGCAG
>PMSZ01000481.1 GCA_003168235.1 Acidobacteriaceae bacterium | reverse complement strand
ACTTGCTCCAATGAAAGTGGATGTTCGCTTCGGCTGGCGCTGCCTGGTCCCCTGGAAGCGTCTTGAGCTGCAACTCGAAAGCATCGAAGTCGTTGCTGTCAAAAGCGGCCACCATAATGCTCCGCACCTGATCGAAATTGCGGGCCATTTTGAGTTCCTGGACGGCGCGGCGTACAGAAAGATTGTTGATCACAATTTGCCGCTGATCGATGGTGCGCTGGGCCACACGCCGCAGTTCGCCGAACTCGATATAGTTGAGATGCTGCACCCCCAGCCAGATGCCGGTTCCGACCACCGCGAGCACCAATCCCAACGTGCTGCCCGTCGGCCACAGCAGGAACAGGCTGAGCATAGCGAACACAGCGGAAACGGCGTAGAGAACGACCACCACCTGGCGATGCGAAAACCCCATCTGCAGCAACTTGTGGTGGATATGTTCGCGATCGGCGGTGAAAATCGGGCGTCCACTGATGAGCCGCCGCACGATCGAGAGCGAAGTTTCCAGGATCGGCAATCCGAACGAAACGACGGGAATGGCCACCGCCACAAATGTCGGCGCCTTCTGCGATCCTGCCAGAGCCAGCGCGCTGAGCATGAACCCGATGAATAAACTGCCGGAGTCACCCAGAAAAATGGTGGCGGGATTGAAGTTGAAGCGGAGGAATCCAAGGATCGCGCCGGCGAGCGTCACGCTGATCAGCGAACCGAGCCAGGAATGATAGACCAGCGCAACGACAAAGAACACCATCGTGGAAAACAGCGCCGATCCAGCAGCCAAACCGTCCAGGCCATCGATGAGATTGAATGCATTGGTGACCGCAACCACCCACAAAACCGTGAGAGGCAAGTCGACAAACCAGGGCAGCGCGTGGGGAAAGATCACCGGCAGATCGAGAATCCGCATTCCGCCGGCGAAAAGCATGGCCCCGGCAAGCGCCTGCACAGCAAACTTCAAATAGGGACCGGCACCGCGGAGGTCGTCATAGATGCCGAGACAAAAAATCAGACAAGCGGGGACATAGATGCGGAGAAGCATTTGTGGCGCGTGTCCGTCGAGCAAACGTGGGAATATGAGAGAGAGAGCCAGCCACAGGCCCAAAGTGACCGAGAACGCGAGAAAAATAGCGACGCCCCCCAATCTGGGCAGCGGCGTCTGATGGATATGCCGTCCATCCGGGGCAGGAGAAACCCAGCCGCGGCGGTTCGCCATGTCTCGCACTTGACGCGTCGCTGCGAACGAGATGCCCAGCGAGAAGGCAAACAAAGAAAAAAACAAAACGGTCAAAACCAGAGTCCCCCTTGGGCTGAAACATTCAGGATTTCGGCTGGCCGACGCAGTCCCGATGTTTCAGTCAATTGCTTCAGAACAGGGTTTCCCCATTTGAGTAGCGCTGTGTCAAATGTAAGAAGTTTAGTTTCAAAAACTATACAACCGGTTGCTGAGAAAGAGCAACGGCTTTGGGAAGTTTTTGCCATTAACTTCGACGCTACTACCTGGGAGAAACGGGCACTCGGCGCAAGATTCGACGCGAGGCGTGTGTTAGACTCGTGCCACGCATCAATCTTGGAGACTGGGTATGCCGGGGCGTAACCGCCGCTTTCATGTACGCACTTTACTCGCGTTCGTTGCCGGTTTGTGCAGTCTCCCTCTAGTGGCCCAGACCACAGTCCCCGGGCAGATGACGCCGCAAGAGCCGTCATCCGCAATTGCCAACGATGCCGCATCCTCTAGCAAGTCGGCTTCGACACCCCTGTTGGCAAATTCCAACGTAAGACTTGGAATCGGCGATCTCATCGAAATCACTGTGTTCGGAGTGCCCGATCTCTCCACCAAGACCCGCATCGGCGGTTCGGGAGACGTTTATCTTCCACTGATCGACTATGTTCATGTCGCCGACCTGACTACCGATGAGGCGCAGGAGTTGATTCAAAAGCGGTTGGAGGATGGCGGCTTCGTCCGCGGCCCTCATGTCGCGATTTTCGTCGACGAATCTGCGTCGCAAGCGATTACTGTGCTGGGAGAGGTCAATCGCCCAGGGCCCTACCCTGCCATCGGCGATCGCCGCCTTTTCGACGTGATCTCGGCAGCAGGGGGATTGACCGATAAAGCGGGCCGCAGCGTGACCATTGAACACCGCGGAAGTCCCGATCAGAAGGTTGAAGTTCAGTTGACGTCAAACCTGGCTGATGATTCTAAGAGCAACGTAGACGTCCTTCCCGGAGACACCATCTTCATTTCGCGCGCTGGCATCATTTATGTCGTCGGCGACGTGCAGCATCCCAGCGGCTTTTCGATCGAGGATAGTTCTCTCACCGTTCTCAAAGCCCTGGCGCTTGCCGGAGGCAATACGCGCACCTCGGCCTTGGGCAAAACGAAGATCCTGCGGCAAACGCCGAATGGCATCCAGGAAATTCCCGTTAACCTGAAGAAAATCCTTTACGCCAAGGCCCCCGATTTGCCCCTAGTGAAGGGTGACGTGTTGTTCGTACCGGGAAGTGCGGCGAAGGGAGCTGCCTATCGCACAGCTGACGCAGCGGTCTCGATAGCCGCCCTGGCCGTCGTGGCGGTACATTAAGTTCCTGTACGGCGGATTCTCCCATCCGCTTCGATTTCATCGGTGACGGGTTGCAAGCCTGGATCGCCCGCGCCCAACCCCATGGCTTCCAGCATCGCAATATAGTCCCGAGCTGTCTTTTCACGGGAAAGAGTCTTGACGATGTATCGCCGTCCGTTGATTCCCATCCGCCGTCTGCGCTCGGGGTTCGCGGCCATATCGAGAATTGCTTTCACCAGCGCCGTACTATTCTCGGGCTCGATAAAAACGCCGGCTCCAGCCTGCTCGACGATCTGACGCGTCTGTCCATCTACGGCAGCAACAACCGGACGCTCGCAAGCCATGTATTCGAGAAGCTTGGTGGGAATCACTGTCTTGAACAGGTCGCTCTTCTTCAACAGCACCAGGCAGAGATCGGCGGCCGAAATGTAAGCAGGAATTCGTTCCCGCGGCTGCTCGCCCAGGAAGCGAATATTGGCCAAGCCGCGCTGGGCGGCGAGTTCGACGATCCTCCCTTTTTCCGCCCCTTCCCCAATCAGCAAAAATGTCGCGTTCGGCAACGCGGTCTGCAGTTGTTCGGCGGCGGCAATCAAAGTTTCCAGGCCGTGCGCGTTGCCC
>PMSZ01000519.1 GCA_003168235.1 Acidobacteriaceae bacterium | reverse complement strand
CCCCAGAAAGCGACCTTAATGTTGGTCTCGAACGGCGGCTATTCCGATCGTGCGAGTGCGAGCGATATCGGCCCCGACGGACAGTTCGAAGTCCGTGGCGTCGCTCCCGGATCGTATGTAGCCGTTGCCTACTCTGGCACCGAAGGGCGGCTGCTCACCGCTCGCCAGGATGTCTCCGTCGTCGCCGCCGACGTTCAAGGTGTGAAGCTGATTCCCCAGCCGTCCTTCACGATTTCCGGTCATCTCCGCACCGATGTTGAGGGTGGCGTGCCGGCGAATCTCGCGCAATACGCGGTCAATTTACGCCCAGCCGAAGTGCCGGACGACCCTGCTTTGTTCATGGCGCGGGACTTCTTTGGCGCGAATGCTTCCGTCGACCGCCTGGGCAACTTCAATTGGAAAGATGTGAACCCCGGCAACTACACCGTGCAATTGTTGGGACGGGACGCCCAGAGCGGGTTCTACCTGAAGTCGGTGACACTCGCCGGAAAAGACGTAACCACCGGATTTACCGCTAGCGGACCCGCCACACTCGAAGTTGTGGTTGGCACCAAGGCAGGGACGATCGAGGGAACGGTCGCTGAAAAAGAAGGGAGCAGCGATTCGGCGAGCATTGATTCGGTGAGCACCGATTCGGCAAGCAATGCTCCTACGAACAACGCTTCCGCAGACAATACTTCTCCGAGCCCAGCATCGTCGAATACTGCTTCATCGAGTAACGACCATCCCGCCGCCAACGCTATCGTCGTTGCCGTGCCCGAAGACAAATACCGCAAGCTTCCCTATCGTTTCGCCAGCGGATCGACCGACCAATTTGGTCATTTTCTGCTTCGCGGCCTCGCTCCGGGCAGCTACATGCTCTATGCCTGGCGAGACGTGGAAGACGATGTCTGGCGCGACCCGGATTTTCTGAAGTCCCAGGAAGCGAACGGCACTTCGATGAAAGTGGAGGAAGGCTCGAACCAAAGGATCGATCTGAAGCTCAGTCTGGCAGGCGACGAATGGCGGTAAGCAAGCTGTGAGCTTGTGAGCAAACGCTCCCTCTCGCGTCTCGAAGCTCACAGCCCTCAGGTACAATGTTAGCTCTTATCGTTAGTTCTAAGTTCTAGTTTTTAAGTTCTGATCGTCGCCGTTACTTCATGCTTCTGCGGACTCCATGCCTTTAAATCCCACTTCCCCGCTGGCAATGGCCGTCGCTCTCGCCACCAAAGGCTTGGGGGCCTACCTGCGCCAGCATTTTCTCGACAAGACTTTTCAGGGACTTTACCAGGTCAACGCCTTCGATCTGGCACTGCTGATTCCCTACTTCGTCGTGCTGACCATCCTTGCGGCGTACGGCGCCCACCGCTACTGGATGGTCTATCTCTATTACAAGTACAAGAAAAACAAGACAACCGCACCCGGCGCCTATTTCCCTCCTGACGCCCTGCCGCGCGTGACCGTGCAGTTACCGATTTATAATGAGCAATACGTAGTCGACCGTCTGCTTGACGCCGTCTGCCGCCTCGAATATCAGAAAGACAAACTCGACATCCAGTTGCTCGACGACTCGACCGATGAAACCGTCGAAGTCGCCCGTATTCTGGTCGAGCGCTACGCTGCCCTCGGACACCCCGTCGTCTGCCTCCACCGCGAAAATCGCGAGGGTTTCAAAGCCGGCGCGCTCGCCGAGGGATTGAAAACCGCCAAGGGAGAATTCGTCGCCATCTTCGACGCCGACTTCGTTCCCCCTCCCGGTTTTCTGCTGCAGTGCATCCATCACTTCACAGATCCAAAAATCGGAATGGTGCAGACTCGCTGGACGCACATTAACCGCAACTACTCCTTGCTCACCCAGGTTGAAGCGATTCTCTTAGACGGCCATTTCGTTCTCGAACATTCCGGACGCTCGCGCAGTGGCGCTTTTTTCAACTTCAATGGCACCGCCGGAATGTGGCGCCGCACTGCCATCGACGAAGCCGGGGGCTGGGAACACGACACCCTTACCGAAGACACCGATCTTTCTTATCGCGCTCAGCTCAAAGGTTGGAAATTTCTTTACCTACAGGATGTCGAATGTCCCGCCGAATTGCCGGTCGAGATGACCGCCTTCAAAACCCAGCAGGCGCGGTGGGCCAAGGGATTGATCCAGGTCTCCAAGAAAATTCTCCCGCGTGTTTTGAAGAGCGACGTGCCGCGCTCGGTAAAAATCGAAGCCTGCTATCACCTGACCGCGAATTTGAGCTATCCGCTGATGATCGTGCTCTCGGTCTTGCTGATGCCCGCCATGATCATTCGTTTCTACCAGGGATGGTTCCAGATGCTCTACATCGACCTTCCCTTGTTCATGGCCTCGACGTTCTCCATCTCCAGCTTCTATCTGGTTTCGCAGAAGGAGCTGTTTCCGAAAAGCTGGCCGAAGTCGCTGCTCTACCTGCCGCTGCTGATGTCTCTCGGAATCGGACTGACCATCACCAACACACGCGCCGTGTTAGAAGCGCTCGTCGGAAAGCAAACCGCCTTCGCCCGCACTCCCAAATACCGCGTTGAATCGAAGAGAGACAGAATTTTCGCCAGCAAATACCGCAAGCGTCTGGGATGGATTCCCTGGATCGAACTCCTCATCGGAACATACTTTGCCCTGGCAGTTTATTACGCCATCGACAACGAGAATTACTTCACCGTTCCGTTTCTGTTGTTGTTCGTCGTCGGCTATTGGGTCACCGGCCTGATGTCGCTGCTGCAAGGCCGCTTCGCCGGCCTCTCCGTCGGAGGAGAAACCCACACCAAGCCATTCCCGGTGGGAGTGTAGGCGACGGGTTGCGGCCATCCTCTGGTCGAGAGGTTACATGGCTGAAGGAGGGACCGGTTCTGAGGGCAGATGCCTGTTAATAACAGTTACGCTTGGACACGGAGACAATGCGCATGGAGAAACATGATCCTGATGATCCGGTAGCAATGTACATCCGCGAAGCCAGCAACGTTAAACCTCTCACCAAGGAAGAAGAGACGAAACTATTTCAAGAACTGGGCCGTTTGGACCATTGGGGAGATTTGGACCAACAGAGGGAAAAAGTCGCGAGGAGATTGATAGAAAGTCAGCTCATGTTGGTCGTGAATATCGCACAAAGACATTCAGCGTCTGCCGTTCCCATGCTGGAATTAATTCAAGAGGGCAATATCGGTCTTATGAATGCTGTCAAGAGCTTCGCGGGAGGGCCGATCGGAGACTTTGCTGCCTATGCCGCCGCTTGCATCGAGGACACAATTGCGACAGCTTGGACAAATCGAATAGCGGAACGGTGTGAGCGGTTGGGAGAGATGGCGAAACATCGCCGTCACACTCATTGCCGAGCAGTCAAAGCTACAAGGCAAACCCCACGTGTTGCCGACCGTAGTCTGTTCGCGAATCCGCCGGCCTTCAGCGCGAGGCCGCATCGGAGGGAAACTTGAAATCCACGCTGATCTTGATATCGGTCTTGACCGGTTTGCCATCGAGCACAAAAGGACTGTAGCGCCAAAGTTTCACCGCTTCGACGGCGGATTGGGCAAGCGTCGGCGGTCCGTCGAGCACCTTGACGTCGCCCACCGTCCCCTGTTCCGTGATCGCGGCCATTAAAGTGACGGTGCCTTGCAACCGCAGCAGAAGCGCCTGCGGCGGATAGACCGGCGCAACTCGATGCACCAACTGCCCACCGGAAACTCCACGCGATATCGGGGCGGTAAGATTGGGCAAAGACGCCTTCGCGGAAAGAACTGAGCTCAGCGACGATGGGTTCGGAGAAGCGGCAAGATTCGGAGGCTCCATCGAAGCAATTTGCTCGCCCGGTATGGTCTGCGAGTTGTGAGAATCCTGGGGGACGGGCGCGGTCGTCGACTGAGGAACCGCGGAATGAGCGACAGCGGGCTCACCGGTTTGCATGACAGTCTGCGCTATAGAAGGATCGGCAGCAACTTTCCCGGCCAAGTCGGCGAGCAATGGCGATCGATTCGCCGAGGTCTTTTTACCAATCACATCCACCTTCGATGCGAGCTTCACCGGAGCGCCGGCCGAAGGTTTTGCACCGGAAGCAAAAAGCGTTTCGCCGCCAGGATTCGGTTTCCAAACCAGGTCGCTATCGGGCGGATGTGGCGCGGCCGCGGTTTTTACTGTCGAAGCGCCCGCGGCAACTGACGGCGCGCCGGACTTGCCCTCAACATCATCCGAACCACGCCATCCCAGCCAAATCACCAGCGTCACCAGTAATAGTGCGGCCAGGCCGATGGCTCCCAAAACCACGGCCCGCGATCGCCCTCCCAGGAATGCAAAAGCTACATCGCCAACTCGATCCGACGCCGGCAGCAAGCCCGAGGTGCGCGCACTGTCATTGGCAATCGGAGGACTCGCACTTGCGATCTTTGCCGGCGCAAGCTTTGTCGGCGCGGGCTTTGCCGGGACAAGCTTTGCCGGCGCAACCCCAACCGGCGGGATATTTTGTGCAGCGTTGGGTGCGAGCCGCGCGGGTTGGGGTGCAGCCAAAGCAACAGCCGCAGACGCATCATACGGTTGCCTTGCGCGCGCTTGTTCGGCGAGCGCCGCGAGTTGCTCCAGCAAAACAATGTGGCCTTCGGTAAAAGCCCCAGGCTGGGTAGAAAATACTTCAAGAATTCCGCTGACTCCGCGCCATCCCTGAATCGGCAACACGGCAATCGATCGCAACCCGAGGCTGCGGCAGACGGCCGCATCCACCCGCGGATCGCTCTCCGTCTCCGTGCAATGTTGAATTTTGCCGGTGCGCAAACACTCGCCCGAAATCCCAGAGTC
>PMSZ01000454.1 GCA_003168235.1 Acidobacteriaceae bacterium | reverse complement strand
CCGAGGTATCGAGCAAGGCCACAGTTTATATTCTTGGCCTCAAGGGTGATGAGAAAGTTCGTGAAGGCAGCAACGGCTTTAGCTGCTTTGTTGGCCGGCATTTCGTAAAGCCCACAGAAACGACAGTCGAGCCGATGTGCTTCGACGCCGAAGGCAGCCGCACTCTTTTGCTGGTTTACCTGCACGGTGAAGAGTTGCGCACCAGAGGTAAGTCAGAGGCCGACATCAAGGCAGACGTCGCCAACGGATATAAGGAAGGCCGCTTCAAGTATCCGAGCAAACCGGGATTCCTCTACATGATGTCGAGCGAGAATCGTTTGGGACCGACTTCTGAGAACGGCACTGCCAGTTTTCCCCCGCACTTGATGTTTTATGCTCCGAATATGACAACGAAAGACATAGGATTCGACTCGCAACCGAAGCTGAGTTATCTGGGGATGACGAACCCCGGAGCGGGGGATAATCTAATCGTCGTACTCCCCCAGGGACCGACGCCGCCGGCTAGCCATGCCGGTCACTGAGACCGTAGGGGGAGACATCTATGAAAAAAACCATATTAACCTTCGGACTGATTTCTGGCGCTATCTCCTCGCTGGTGATGGTGGTCGTTGTGCCGTTCGCGGACAGGATAGGCTTTGACCGGGGCCCAGTCATTGGGTACACAAGCATTGTGCTGTCGTTTTTGCTGGTATTCTTCGGCATCCGGTCATACCGCGACAACGTCGGCAACGGCCAGATTACGTTCTTGAAAGCCTTTGCCGTCGGAATCTCCATTACTCTGATTTCGTGCGTCTGCTATGTGGTGACGTGGGAGGTTGTCTACTACAACTTCCTGCCCGATTTCTGGGACAAATATGGCGCTCATTTGGTAGAGAAGCTCAGGGCCGCGGGCGCGAGTCCTGCGGCCATCGAAGCGAAGCTTCAGGAGGTGGCAAAATACAAAGAGTTGTACAAAAACCCGCTGCTTAATGCGGTACTGACATTTATCGAACCCTTCCCGATTGGGCTCGTCATCACGCTGATCTCCGCGCTGGTTCTGAGGCGAAAGCCCCAATCGCAACAGGAACAATCGCCTTTGCCGGCGTCCTGAAGCGCTTCGGCCGGTCTCCAAAAGAGGAAAAAATAACTGTCACAACGTGCGGGTCTTTAGAAATGCGGCTGGTGAAACGCCAAAAGAGCGCTGGCACCATGACTAAGACATTCACTTCTTCAACTCTGCATCCCAGTTAGTAACCAGAGTTAACGGAGTGGAACTTTCGGTCGTTGAGTTGAGGAGTAGAAAACGTCCGTCGCGGGTGACATCGTAACCGCCGCCGCCGATCGAAGCTCGAAGCGCTGCCGGGCCTCGGAATTATCAGAAAGATGAGTGGGCAGGATCTTGACTGCTACGGTCCTATCCAGGCGCGTGTCGCGAGCCCGATACACCTCGCCCATACCTCCAGCTCCCAGCTGTGATTGAATTTCATACGGGCCGAGTTTTGTGCCAGAGATTAGAGCCATGGGTGGGCGTAATTATAGCCTGCGCAGCGTATTGCGGAGAATTCCGGACGTTCTGGGCGGTTGGTCGGCAAACCGGAAGTGATCCAGAAAACGGGCTTCTAAGCGATTGACGGATCATTTCCCCGAAGAGGACTTCTGGCCAACGTCCGCTTGAGAGCCGGTCGACGGGCATACTTCGGGGTTGCCCGTAATGCGGAGGGGATCGGCGGACAGGTTCGTTCCAACCGCTAACGATGTTTAGCTTGATAGCCGGCACCTCGCACGGGACGGCCTGGGCGCTCATCGGTAATCGCTCCGTCCCACAGCACGGGACGCCCATTCACAAAAACGTATCTCACGCCCACGGAGTAATGCATGGGATCGCTGAATGTGGCGACGTCGCGGATGGTCTTGGGATCGAACACCGCGATGTCCGCAAACGTTCCCGGACGGAGAATCCCGCGATCCAGCAATCCTACGCGGCTCGCCGCCAGCGAAGTCATCTTGCGCACCGCCTCTTCCAGGCTCATCATTTGTTGCTCACGAGCATAGATACCAAGGATGCGGGGGAATGTCCCGAAGGCACGTGGATGCGCTTTGGTTTTGCTCAGAGGACCATCTTCCGCCTGAGCTTCGGAGTCCGAACCGTAGGTTACGATGGGGCTCGAAACCGCCGCCCGCACGTCTCCTTCGTCCATGATGGAAATGACCTGGCCGGTGCGGCCGTGATCGGCGACTACGATTTCCATTGCCACGTCTTTGGGATCCTTGTTCCACTGGCGGCCAATTTCTTGCAGCGTCATGCCTTCATACTTTGCGAGTTCGGGATTCATCAAGCCAACCAGCATGATGCCGGAGCCGTCTCCACCCGAACCGAGCCACTCATTTTCCCAAGTAGTGCTGGGCTGATCCATCTCTTTCTTGATGCGCTCCCGTTGCACCGGGTCCTTGAAGCGGGCAATCATCTGTTCGATTCCGCCTTCGGAAACCCACGGGGGGAAAGAAGCAACCAGTCCGTTGCTGCCGCGCGTGTAGGGATAAACACTGGCCGCCACGTCGATGCCTTGTGCGCGAGCATTCTGAATACGGCGAAGCACCTCCGGCATCTTTCCGAAATTCTCGTGGTACGCGGTTTTAAGGTGCCAGATGGTCGTAGAAATATTGGCGCGCCGTGCAATCGCAAAGACTTCGTCCAAGGAACTGAAGATGGCATCCGTTTCGGAGCGCTGATGAGTGAAATAGACGCCTCCATACTGGCGGGCGACTTTGGCCAGCTCCACAATCTCGTCGGTTGACGCAAAAGTGTCCGGAACGTACTCGAGCGCTGTGCTGATTCCCATGGCGCCGTCCCGCATCGCTTGGGCGACGAGCTGACGCATTTGCTCAAGTTCTGCCGGTGATGCGGGCCGATTGACCGTTCCCATCACATAATTGCGGACGCCGCCAGCGCCAACGAAGGTGCCCAGGTTGA
Source organism: Acidobacteriaceae bacterium (assembly GCA_003168235.1). GTDB lineage: Bacteria > Acidobacteriota > Terriglobia > Terriglobales > Acidobacteriaceae > Acidiflorens. Next base: position 557 of record PMSZ01000454.1, on the reverse strand, counting down.
TGCCGGATTTTGTCCGTTCAAAATGTTCGAAGTATTCGTCGAGCGTCGACCAATCCTGTGTCACGCCATATTTCTTTGCGACCTCTTCGTCCTCCTTTTTCATGCGGTCGTTAACGGGAGCGATCGAACTGCCTTCGCCGGTGATTTCGGTAGTGACGCCCTGCGTGATTTTGCTCGCCGCGCGATTGTCAACCAGTACATTGAATTCCGATTGGCCCTGCACATCGATAAATCCTGGCGACACGACGAGGCCGCTTGCATCCAGGCGTTTTCGAGCCGACGCTTTGCTCAGGTCGCCGATGGCGACGATGCGGTCACCGGCAATGGCAATGTCCCCTTCAACCCACGGGGCGCCGGTGCCATCGACCAGGTGCGCTCCGGAGATGATGAAGTCATAGTCCGGACCCTGGGCAGCGGCAAAGGCGGGAAGAAGCAGGAAGATCAAGCCAATGCAATGACGGAATGTGCCGTTCATCGTGTACCTCAATCAAGTTGAAATGAGCATCGCGAACTGCTTCCGGCTAGCCCGCGCTAATTCGGTGGAAGTATAGTCGCAT
>PMSZ01000356.1 GCA_003168235.1 Acidobacteriaceae bacterium | reverse complement strand
CCTACATTCACGCCGAAGGCTATCCGGCAGGCGAGATGAAGCACGGCCCCAATGCGCTGATTGACGAAAATCTTCCCGTGGTCATCATCGCCACGCGCGATCTTAACAGCGCGCAATCAATGGTCCGTTACGAGAAGACGATGTCGAATCTGAAGGAAGTGAAGGCGCGGTCCGGAATCGTGATCGCGCTGGCGACCGAAGGCGACAATGAAATCGTCGAAGAAGCCGATCACGTCCTCTTCGTTCCGCCGGCGCCCGAAGAATTATCGGCAATTCTGGAGATCGTCCCGCTGCAGTTGCTCGCTTATCACATCGCTGTGCGCCGCGGCTGCGATGTCGATCAGCCGCGCAATCTGGCCAAGTCAGTGACGGTCGAATAGCAGCAAAAGTTACGACTAAGATCGGCGATTTCAGAACTCGAAGTACGCTCCAGCCCGCGCCGGATGCGCTCCACCCTCGGTTCCTGTCGCCGGAAGTAGACCCTCTTCAATCCCGTGCAGGCTTTCCCATGCCGCCTCGGTCAATGCCGGGTCCGATCCAACAATGTCGCGAATCATCTGCCAGGCGGCGATGTTGAGTGCGCCCTCCGGCGCCGGGCCCATCGCCAGCGAAACCGAACATTGCGGGCAGAAACAGATGCGCTGTGCCGCGGATTTCTGGCGCGGTCTTACTCCTACCGTCTGTGCGAACAGATATACCGCCACCGATTTCTGTCCCGCTTCCAGTTCCCGGCTGCAGCGCAAACAATACAGATTTTCCAAGGGAATCGCTCCACTGCCAAAGTAAGCCTACTTTCGCTAGGCATCGCCGATGGCACAAGTATGTAGAGGGGTTCCGGCAGGCGCGAACCCGCGAACCAACTTTGCTCTATCCAGAAAGGGACTGCATCGCTCACTCTGTTGGCATGGGAATCAGTTCCGCCGAAAAACCACCGCTGTCGTCAAGACGACCTCAAAAACGCAGGGAGGTCGCCGCCGTTTGTTACCGCATCCGCAAAGGTGACATCGAATTCCTGCTGGTGCAAACCCGAAGTGGACGCTGGACTTTCCCCAAAGGCGGCGTTGAAGCTGATCTTACACAGGCTCAGTCCGCAGCGCTCGAGGCGGTTGAAGAGGCTGGAGTTCATGGCCGCATCGAAGAAGTCCCCTTCGCTCGTTACTTCCGAAAGCATCAGGATCACACTCCGGTGAAAAGCATGAGAGCAGAGGCCCCATCGGATCTTGCCGTCGCGGCACATCTCTGCGAGGTGTTTCGTCAGGAAACTCCACAAGAACCAGGTCGAAACCCCACGTGGTTTAACCCAGAAAAAACCAAGCAGCGCCTGAGGAAATACCGTACGCCGGAATTCGGCGCTGAACTGGCTCGCGTTGTCGAACGTGCCCAGTCGCGCATTGAACGACTACGCCATGGCCAAGACATTCCGAGTCGCACGAACACGAACACGAACAAAGACGGCTTGCAGGAAGTCCGATTTGAGGCCCGAACCTTCGCAGTCCACGCTCGGCCACGCAGCGTTCTGCGCATCTCGCCTGAGGCAATGCCACGACCGGTTCTGCAGTTGGGTGCGGGAGCGGATTCCGCTCCCGAGATCGTTAGGAAGACCGTTACCAGGATCACCGCGATTGACGCAAGACGAATCGATTCGAGACGAAAAGCAAATTTCCCGACTGCCTGTAACCTGCCGGTCAGCGCACGCCGAGTGTCAAGAACACGCAGTTGATCGAGTACGAAATCCCACTCGCCGTCAGTTGCAAGTCCCGAAGAAATCACCCCAAATATTACGGTGATACACTGCTGATCCATGCTTGAAGTCAATGGCCTTACCAAGAACTACGGAAAACTGGTGGCCGTCGACGGAGTTAGCTTTCGCGCCGATTCCGGAGCGACGATCGGCTTGCTCGGACCGAACGGCGCCGGCAAGACCACCACCGTTTCCATCATTGCCGGATTGCTGAGCCCGGATTCCGGCGAAGTTCTGATCGAGGGCCGGCAGGTCAAAAGCGATACCGATCCCGTCAAGCTGAAGATTGGGCTTGTGCCGCAGGACATGGCGCTCTACGATCAGCTTTCCGCGCGCGATAATCTGACCTTTTTTGCAGCGCTTTACTCGCTTTCCGGCGCAAAAGCGACACAAGCCATCGACGGCGCCCTGCAGCTGGTGGAGCTTTCAGACCGCGCCGCTGACAAAGTAGCAACGTTTAGCGGAGGCATGAAGCGGCGTCTGAATCTTGCCGCTGCTCTGCTTCACGATCCCCAGATTCTTCTGCTCGATGAGCCAACCGTCGGAGTCGACCCGCAAAGCCGTAACGCCATCTTCGACAACCTCGAGGCGCTTAAAAAGCGCGGCAAAACGCTCGTGTACACCACTCACTACATGGAAGAAGCAGAGCGCCTTTGCGATCGCATCGTGATTATCGATCATGGGAAAGTGATTGCCGATGACACCTTGCAGGGATTGCACAAGCTCTTGCCGGTGGCCAACGTGCTTGCCATTGAACTTGACCGCGTCAGTGGTTTTGACCCAAGACCGATGTTGTCGCTTCCGGAAGTCAAGTCCGCCGAGCTGGTAGCGGGCACTCTCCGCGTGGGAGTTCACGATCTCGTGGGCGCCGCCCCCGGCGTGCTCCGCTGGTTATCCGACAACGGGCATTCCTACCACCATGTTTCGAGCGAGCAGCCCGACCTCGAGACAGTCTTTCTCACTCTTACGGGAAGGAGCCTTCGAGACGCCTGATGGTCCCATTCTTGGCACTCGTACGAAAAGACTTGAAACTGTTCTTCAGCGACCGC
>PMSZ01000219.1 GCA_003168235.1 Acidobacteriaceae bacterium | reverse complement strand
ATCCAGGCGCGTACGTGGAAGCAGATCTCGATTTCCACTTGGCGCTCGCTGAAGCGGCCGGCAATCCACTGATTCTTTCGCTCCTCGATTCAATCGTTGGTCTCTTGCGCGAGCAGCGCAGCCGAATTTTCAGGGTGGACGGGGGACCGGAGCGTGGACAATTCCACCACAAAAGAATTCTGGCTGCGATTGAGGGGCGGGATCCGGAAGCGGCGCGAGAAGCGATGCGGGCTCACCTCAGGCAGGTGCTCGAGGATTCGTCTTCTCTGGGCGGGAAATAGTTCAATCTTCGACCGCACGTTGCGTGCGCCGAATTTGTTATTACCGAGGCATACGAAAAGGGGAGCTGTCGCATGGCGAAACTCGGCTTCATCGGTCTCGGCGTGATGGGCGGGAACATGGTTGCCCGGCTGCTCGAAAAAGGGCACACCGTCACCGGATACAACCGGACGCGCTCCAAGGCGCAATGGTTGATCGACAAGGGCATGAAGTTCGCCGACTCTCCCAAGGCCGTGGCTGTTGCGTCGGATGTGATCTTCACCATGGTGACCAACGCGGCTGCGCTCGCAGGGGTAACAGAAGGTCCCGATGGATTACTCGCTGGGCTCAGTGCGGGGAAATTCTACATCGACATGAGCACCGTAAGCCCCGACGCGAGTCGCGCACTGGCCGCAAGAGTTCGCGAGAAGGGCGCGGACATGATCGATGCGCCAGTTTCGGGAAGCGTCATCACGCTGCAGCAGGGCAAGCTTTCGGTGATGGTGGGTGGTCGCAAAGAAACGTTCGAACGCCTGAAGCCGTTGCTGCTGGATATTGGGCCCAAGGTGACGCATGTCGGCGACAATGGCGTGGCGTTATCGATGAAGATCGCGGTCAACCTGCAGTTAGCGGTACAGATGCTGGCGTTCTGCGAAGGTGTCTTGCTGGCGGAAAAAAGTGGAATTGCGCGCGAAGTGGCCGTCGATGTGATGGTGCACAGCGCCATTGCGTCACCAATGATTGTGTATCGCGGACCTTTCGTGTTGCAGCAACCGGAGGAAGCTTGGTTTAACGTCAACATGATGCAGAAGGACATGCTGCTGGCGATGGAGTTGGGACGCAAACTGAATGTTCCCCTCCCCACGACCGCCATCAGCAATGAGTTCCTGACCGCGGCACGCGGCATGGGCTGGGAGAAGCTTGATTTCGCCGTCGTGTTCGATGTTCTGGCGCGCATGTCGGGAGTTCAGAAATGACGACGATTACGCAGCCGAAGGAAGCTTCAGCAAAAGTCGAGCTGTGGCTTCGCATGTACCGGCAGATGGTTGCTATCCGCCAATTTGAAGCGCAGGTCAACGAGCTTTACACGCGAGCGTTGATGCCTGGTCTGGCGCATCTTTATATCGGCGAGGAAGCGGTCGCGGTCGGCGTATGCGAAGCGCTCGAACGCACTGACTACATCACCAGCACGCATCGCGGTCATGGACATTGTTTGGCGAAGGGAGCCTCCCCCGATAAAATGTTCGCCGAACTGCTGGGGAAAAAGGCCGGGTACTGCAAGGGCAAAGGTGGTTCCATGCACATTGCAGACCCGGCCACCGGCAATCTGGGAGCGAACGCGATCGTGTGCGGCAGCGCCGGCATTGCAACGGGCGCAGCATTTTCCGCTCGGCAATTGAAGAACGGTCGGGTGGCAGTATGTTTCATCGGAGAAGGCGCGCTTGGTCAAGGCGTGCTCTACGAGGTGATGAATCTCGCGCAACTTTTCAAACTTCCCGTAATTTACGTGTGCGAGAACAATCTTTATACGGAATATACGCATTATTCGGAGACCACTGCCGGAGATATCCTGATGCGTGCGACGGCGTTTGGACTGGAGGCTGCCAGCGTTGATGGTCAGGACGTGCTCGCAGTACACGGCATTGCGGAGCGTCTGGTAGATCGCGCACGTCGCGGCAACGGTCCCGCTTTCCTGCTGTGCAATACGTATCGCTATCACGGACATCACGTCGGCGACATCAACCGCGAATATTACCGCTCGAAGCAAGAAGAACAAATGTGGAAGACGGAGCGGGATCCGATCGCGAATTTCGGGAAATGGCTGGTGGAGCAGAACGCCGCCGATCCTACCTCTCTGGCGCAAGTGCAGTCCGAGCTTGAGCTTGAGATGAAGGCAGCAGTCGATTTCGCGATCGCAGCACCGTATCCCGGAGTTGATGAAGTGGCCGAGGATGTGTATGCCTGAAAACAGTGTTCAGGCGCAAGGCGATCGCGAACTTACCTTCGCGCAGGCGATTCGCGAGGCACTCGCCGAGGAGATGCGGCGCGATGCCACCGTCTGCATTATGGGCGAAGATGTCGCGGAGGCTGGCACGCCGTTCAAGGTTCTTTCAGGCTTGTTGGAAGAATTTGGCAAAGACCGGGTGCTGGACACCCCAATTTCGGAAGCCGGCTTCACTGGGCTCGCTGTGGGCGCGGCCATGACGGGAATGCGTCCCGTGGTCGACATCATGTTCGGCGACTTCATCACGCTGACCATGGACCAGATGGTGAACCAGGCTGCCAAAGTCCATTACATGTCGGGAGGAAAGTGGCGAGTGCCGATGGTGATGCGCACCACCATGGGAGCGACTCGCCGCTCCGCTGCTCAACACTCACAGTCACTGCATGCCTGGTACTGCCATGTCCCGGGCTTGAAGGTCATACTGCCTTCGACGCCTTACGATGCCAAAGGATTGCTGAAGGCCGCGATTCGCGACGAGAATCCGGTGGTCTTTTTCGAAGATAAGATGATGTACAAGGTCAAAGGTCCGGTGCCTTCATCCGATTACACGGTTCCGCTGGGGGTAGCTGACATAAAGCGCGTCGGCGAGGACATAACCCTGGTTGCTACCAGCAGCATGGTGCAAGTTGCGCTGGGTGCAGCAACACTTCTGGAAGAAATTGGGATCAGCGCTGAAGTGGTTGATCCGCGCACCATGTGGCCGCTCGACGAAAAGACTTTGATTGATTCGGCGAAGAAGACTTCGCGCGCAATCATTCTCGACGAAGGCTACGAACGCTATGGCGTTACCGCCGAACTTGCGTCGGTGATCGCCACGGGCGCATTCTACGATCTGGATGCTCCGGTCAAGCGCATGGGCGCGATGCACGTTCCAATTCCGTTCTCTCCGCCTTTGGAAGATGTGACCGTGCCGACCGAGCAGACCGTGTTTGAGGCCGTCCGCGTACTCTGTGGACGGTAAGGGAGGTCAGGAGGTTAGAGGTCAGATTGAAGAGGTAAAAAACCGGGCTTCGAAGGCTGTCACCTCTGCAATCTGACCTCTCACCTCTGACCTCTCAGTACAGGAGAATTCTATGGCCTTACCCACTTACGGAACGATGGCAGTGGATTGGGAAAATCGGGTTGACTTCGATCGACTGCGCCGCGAACGGCTGGCGCGCGCCAAGGAACTTCTAGCCAAGTCCGAGATGGGAGCGCTTCTGTGCTTCGACATGAACAATGTCCGGTACCTGACCGCGACACACATCGGCACATGGGCGCAGGACAAGGCGAATCGCTTCACGCTGCTTCCGCAAAATGACGAGCCCATCTTGTGGGATTTCGGATCGGCCGCCAAGCACCATCAGCTGTACTGCCCGTGGCTGGAGCCGGAGAACTGCAAGGCGGGCATGCTCGGCCTGCGCGGCGCCATCGCGCCTGACGTCGGCCTGATGGCCTCCGCGGTGCGCGAGATCAAGCAGATGCTCGCGGACCAGGGCCTGGACGGACAGCCGGTCGGCGTCGACATCATCGAGCTGCCCTTCCTGGCCGAGATGCAGCGCCAGGGCCTGACCGTAGTAGACGCGCAGCAGCTCATGCTCGACGCGCGGCAGATCAAGTCAGCCGACGAGATCATGCTGCTGACTCAGGCCGCCGCCATGGTCGACGGCGTCTATCAGGACATCGTCGAAGCCCTCAAGCCTGGCGTGCGCGAGAACGAGATCGTGGCGCTGGCCAACAAGCGCCTGTACGACATGGGCTCCGAGCAAGTCGAGGCCATCAACGCCGTGTCCGGCGAGCGCTGCAACCCGCACCCGC
>PMSZ01000396.1 GCA_003168235.1 Acidobacteriaceae bacterium | reverse complement strand
TGCACCGCAACACGCTGAGCCGCACCATGCAGGAACTGAAGATCGATGTTCGTCCGCTGCGCGCCGGCGCCAAGCGCCCGCCCAGAAGCGCGCGCCCTCTGACTCTGGAAAGAAAGCAGGTCAGGTAGAACCACAGCTCAGGTGTCAGGTCTCAGGTCTCAGGTCTCAGNNTCAGGTCTCAGGTCTCAGGTTCAGGCCTTAGGTCTTAAGGTCTTAGGTTTCAGGTCTCAGAAAAGCGTGACTGGGCGGGAACACCCCAGAACAAGAAAAAGGCGCCCCATCGGGACGCCTTTCTTATTTCACACCGCAGTCGAGTCCAAGCGTTTTTCCTGAGACCTGACACCTGCGACCTGAGACCTGCCCTCTAGTGCGCTGCCGGCTTGCGATGAACAGGCGGCTTCGGAGCCGCTTTCACCAGCAAAGTTCCGTCGGTCATCGTCATGACAAACGGCTTGGCCACGTAAGATACCGGCGTTCCTCCAAACTGGAAGTCCGTATCTTCCTTCGGCATGTCCTTCTTGGGGATCACCCCGGTCATGGTCAAGTCGATGTCGGCGCGCTTGGCATCGATATCGTCCTGGCTGCCGGCCAAGTGCAGTCTGGTGGGCGAGTCGACGCTCTTGCCTTTGGCATCGGTCGTTTTTTCCGGAGCATCGATCGCGATGATATGGGCCTGCATCTGCAGCGGTTTCCCCTTCAGCGCGCTAAACACCTTCTCGGCATCTTCGGGCGTGCCCTCGGAAAGCACCATCTGCCATTCCGCAAAACTCATTTCTTCGACTTTCTTGCTCTTCACCAAGGCGGCCGCCTGCTCGGCCGGGGTCGGCGGCACATACTTCGTAATCGCGAAATTGTCCGGAGGTTTGGTCGCCGTGGCCGCTAGCGCCAGCACATCGGTCCAACCCGCCTCGCTGCCGTGATATTTTGCATACTTTTTCTTGCCAAAATCGGCGATCGTGGCTTTGCCAGCGCCGGTCTGCAAGTTAGAGGCGCGTGCTACGTAGAAAAGCCCCTCCAGGTCGTTTTCGGCCGGTCCAGGCGCGAAGTCAGCCAGCGCCAGATAATACACTTCCGTCAGATTCGTCGGATCGCCAGCCACCGCGGCCCGCAGATGTGTCTGCGCACTCGCGTAATCCTTGGCGTTGTAAGCGCTCATACCGATGGCGTTATTGAAGATTCCCGTTGCGGTCGATTTCAGCTTGTCCCAGTCCGCCGCTGTCGTCTCAGCCGGCTTGGTCGCCGTTTGCAGACATTGCAATCCCTTGTCACCGTTCTGGCCCGCCTCAGTCACACTCTGCTGCGCGGTTGCACCAGCCGCCGTGGTCTGCTTGATATAAGTAATCACGGCCAATGCCTGAAGGTTGCAGGGGTTCACCAGCAACACCTTCTGCCCCGTCTCGATGGTCTTGGGAATGTTGTTCGTCTTTTGGTAGGCACCCATCAAAAGTTCAAGCGCGTCTTCCTTATAAGAACTGTTGGGAAACTGCGTCACAAAAGCTTCAAAGCCGCTGATCTTTGCCGCCGGGTCGGTCTGGTTCGCGGCGCCCATGTAGGCGTTGTACTCGGCTGGGTCTTTCATCTCTTTCTTCGGCGCAGGCGCTTGGGCTGGCGCCGCCGAGGCTGGCGCTGCGCCTTGCGGCACTGGCGCAGTACCTTGTGGCACTGGCGCAGTACCTTGCGGCACCGGCGCGGGAGCGGTTTGAGCGACGGCGGTAACCGCGGCTACCAGCAACATCGCGAGAACGATCTTCTTCATTCCTATGGCTCCTTAACTCTTCGGGGGAAGCGGGAGTTTTACTATTTCGTCTGATGTCAACCAAGCCTGGCGTCTAGCTTGCACCATCGATCGGTCTTTCGCCACCAGTACTTTTACCAACCCACCGGCATTTCTATTGCCAATGCCGGCAGTCGCGGAAACTGTGGGCCGCCTCGAAAAGCAGGCTTAACATTATTCCGGTGTGCGGATTATAAGGATGTACTCCCGCTAAGGCAAGCGGCTTGCACGCTTTGCGCCTCCTGCCGCCTTAGATGCAGAAAAAGCACAAAACTGTGGATTACACACAAAATTGTAGATTGCAGACGGTGATTACAGACAAATAACCCGCCCTCTCTGACTCCCACTGCAGGTGGCGCAAGCAGGGATGACGGCCAATCCGTGGTTCCGTCTTGCCATAGCAGGGTCTCCACAAAATAGAATAGTGGGACTCAAAGGAGCCTGTTTTGCCGATGCCCACTTCCAACCTATCTTCGACGAATCTACCGCTTGCAAACCAGGTCGCGCTTGTCACCGGCGCTGGACGCGGCATCGGTCAAGCCGTCGCCCTCAAGCTCGCCGAACTTGGCGCCCACACCATCCTCTGCGGACGATCTCAGCAGTCGCTCGAACAAACCAGGGCCGCGATTCAGGCAAGCAGCNNCCGCTGCATCAACTGGCGCCCGACGATTGGGATTGCATCTTTAACACCAATTTGCGCGGCGTTTACTACTGCATCCGCAGTCTCGCCCCGATGATGATCAAGACCCGAAACGGACACATCATCAACCTCTCTTCGCTCGCCGGCAAGAATCCCTTGCCGAACGGTGCTGCATACGCCGCCTCGAAGTGGGGACTGAATGGATTAACCTACTCCGTCGCCGAGGAAATGCGTGCCTACAACATTCGCGTCTCAGTCATCTGTCCCGGATCGGTTCACACCGAGTTCAGCCCGCACGCGGGAAAGAACTCCGACAAGATGCTGCAAGCCTCTGACGTCGCGCACGTCGTCGGCATGCTCGTCACCCAGGCGCCGCAATCGTTCGCCAGCGAAGTCCTGCTGCGTCCCACGCAGAAACCGTAACCGGGACAATCGGCGCGCGGATCCACCGGAACCTGCCGTCAGAACCTACTGCTAGAATGGTTCGGCGAGGCCCTCCATGGCCATGGTCGTGGACTTCGATGCCCGGAACAACGTCCTTCGCGCGACTCTCACCGGCAGCATGACCGGCGCCATCCTGTTGGACTTCTACGCCCAAGCCGCCGATTACATGGCGTCGCATCCGCCCTGTCGCGGGATTCTCGATTTCTCAGGTGTGACCGACTTTGAATTTTCCAGCGAGGCCATCCGGAAAATAGCCGCATCCCCGCCCGCGTTTCCAAAGGGATACATGCGAATCCTGGTCATTCCCAGGGACTTCATTTTCGGTATGGCGCGCATGTTTCAGATGATCACGGAAAAGACTCGACCGGAGTTGCAGGTAGTTCGTACGCTGCAAGATGCGTACCTTCTGCTTAAGGTGGAAACACCGGATTTTCACCCGATCGCCTGACCCTCAGTCCTTGAACAAGTTGTCAAACGCCGCGCGCGCGTCGTTCGGACGCTGACTGCCCTTGCTCGAGGTTTCTTTTTCCACCATCACGCGAATGGAGAAAAATTGGCAGTCGTTGCGTTTGTCTTTGGGAGAGATGCGGGCGGGAATCGGCTGATTGCACTCGAAGCGGCTGGACGGGTCGAAATGTTCGCACTGTTTGCAGGCGTGCAGGTCGAATCCGCATTTCGGGCATTGGCCGACCGGATCGGAAAGTTTCGGCAACAGCGCTCCGCATTCCGCGCAACGCGAAACGGTGCGCGTGCCCGGCATGTTCATCGGACGCGGCCCGAAAGTGTTCTCTCTTTTCGGGGCCGACGGCTTCTCGAACTCTTTTTTTGGTCCCGTTCCCGAATCCTGGTATCCACGTTGCCGGTACTTGCGATCGGACAAAAAAGCGCCTCCTGCGAACGCTCATTGTCCGTCTTTGCAGCGGCGCGCACAAGCATTTCTTTCGCGCATCTTGATCGCGACAGTCGGCAACCCAACGCCGGCGATTCTCCTCTAACAGAGGGCGGACCAGCATCGCGACGGCACACGGTGAATTGTCTTTCACATTTCGGGGTGCTACCATCCGTATAGAGCGAGTATCGAAAAAGGCATATTGAGGGGGTAGTTATGGCGGAACGTGACGGCAATGGCTTCTTGTGGTTCTTGGCGGGACTTGGCGTGGGAGCTGTGGTTGGCGTGCTGTATGCTCCGCGCTCGGGCGATGAGATGCGCGATGTGATTCGCTCCAAAGCGCAGGAAGGCAGCGATAAGGCGCGCCAGCAAGCTCGCCGCGCGCGCGAACAGGCGGGCGAGTGGATGAACCGCGGCAACGATGTGCTCAACCAGCAGAAAGAGCGCTTCCGCTCCGCTTATGAAGCTGGCCGCCAGGCGTATTCGGAGACGACCGCCGCCGGAGCCGAACCGCCGAAGAATATCTAGCAGCGCGCGGTCGGAGCAACGAGCGGTCGGAGCAACGATAGGAGCACCTATGGATGACAACCTCCTAAGAATCTTTATCGCAGTCACGACGTTCGCGATTGTGGTGCAGGCCGGAATTCTCATCGGCCTCTACCTCGCCGTTCGCAAGAGCACCGCGCGCATGGAAGCTCTGGCCGTCGAAGTAACGAGCAAGACCCTGCCCACGATTGAAGCTTTCCAGATCACGCTGACCGAGTTGCGTCCGAAGATCGAAGTCATCAGCTCCAACGCCGCGGAATCGAGCAATCTGATTCGCAATCAGCTCGCGCGCATCGACGCCACGCTCACCGACGCCCTCGATCGCACCCGGCTGCAGGTCATTCGCGCCGATGAACTGCTGAACCGCACCATGGATAGAGTCGAAGAGACCAGCGNNGCGCCAGGTCAACGGCCTTATGGCCGCAATCAGCACCGGAGTCGAAGTTTTTCTCGGACAGAAGAGACGCCACCCCAAAAACGGCGCCGGCGTTCCCCACGACGAAATGTTTATCTAACCGCCGTTGTGAGTTTCTGTCTACCCGTAGACGGTTCGCAATCGGTCGTCTACTCCTCGTTCCCGCCTTCGCCACGCACCCGCTCGCTCCTCACATCCGGCACCAAGATCGAATGAATGTTCTGTTGAGCCGCCAGTTTCTGGAAGCTCGCGATATCCGCGTTGCGAACCTCGTTCCAGTGCGCCAGTAGTTCGTCGGTCTGCTTTTTCAGCTTCTCGAATTCCTCGTATTCCGCTGCCGTCGGAGCCGCGTCCGCGAACCCGGCGATTCCCAGAGAAAGATAAGCCAGCTTTGCGTCGATGCCCGGCGCGTAAGCGAGCGAATCTTCGCTGGCGGTAATTTTGAAATTAATCAGCGGATCGCGAACCGCAATCAGTTTCGCGTCCAGCGCGCTGGCGCCATCGAACACAGCTTTGGTGGAATTGTCGGGTACGAGTCGTTTCTTCAGCGCCTCCAGCTGTTCGCGCACGTCCTGGATCTGATTGACCGCATCGTAGACGCGATTGAGCTGCTCGCGGATGTCAAGCTCGAGCTTGAACTGTTTTTCCAGATCGCCCTGCGAAATGGTAACGCGCGGATCGATCTTGACTTCAAGCGGAGACGTCAGGCTCTTGCCGGCGGCCGTCAAACGCACCTGATATTTTCCCGGCGCCGCCAGCGGCCCTTTCGCGCCGTCGTTGTATTCCCACAAAAAATAACCGGGAACGCGGTCCGCTTCGTCATAGCGAAGGTCCCACACAAAACGATTCAACCCCGCCTCTGGCTTGATCTCTTTCTCGGGCTTCTTGTCATCCGGATCGAGCGGTTCGTCGAGTGCCTCGGTCTTGGTGCTCGAATATTCTCGAACCACCTTTCCCGCCGCGTCGAGAATTTCAATTTTCACTTCCTGCTTCAGTTCCGCTTTCGGAGCTTGCTTCAGGTTGTAATAAATGACCGCGCCGTTGGGCGGATTCTTTCCCGCAAACGACAAATGCGTGGGAGATTCGCCCGAGTGGATTCGATACGCGGTTGCGGGTTGGTAAAGATGCACGTCTTCCTGCGCGACAGAATCGGCGAACTGTCGCAGCGGCGAGACGTCGTCGAGAACCCAGAACGCCCGTCCGTGCGTCGCCAGCACCAGATCGTCGTTCTTGATGATCAGGTCATGCACGGGAACGATCGGCAAATTGATTTGCAATGAGCGCCAATGTGCTCCATCGTCAAATGAGACGAAGACGCCGCGTTCAGTCCCCGCGTAGAGCAATCCCTTTTTCTTCGGGTCTTCGCGCACGGCACGCACGAAACTCCCTCCCGGAATTCCCGTCGTGATTTTGCTCCAGGTCGCGCCGTAGTCGGTAGTCTTGTAAATGTAAGGCGCGACGTCGTCATTCTGATGGCGATCGACGGCCACGTATGCGGTACCAGCGTCGTGCGGCGAAGCTTCAATCAGGCTGATCCGGCTCCATTCAGGCAGGTCCTTGGGAGTGACGTTGTTCCAGTTCTTCCCTTCATCTCGCGTGACTTGAATCAAACCATCGTCGGTGCCCACCCAGATCAGTCCTTTACTCACGGCCGACGGCGCGATGGAGAAAACAGTGTCGTAATATTCCGTGCCGGTATCGTCAATCGTGACCGCTCCGCCCGAAGGCTGCTGCTTCGATTTGTCGTTGCGAGTCAGGTCGCCGCTGATCGCTTCCCAGTGCACACCAGCATCGGTAGTTTTGAAAACGCGCTCGCCTCCGTAATAAATCGTGTTCGGGTCCTGCGGAGAAATCACGATGGGCGCAGTCCACTGAAAACGATGGTCCAGCGGAGCGGCGCCCCGCGCGTCTGAAAGTTCGGGCCACACCGCAATGCTCTGGACCTGGTTGGTGCGACGGTCGAAGCGCGTGATGTTGCCCT
>PMSZ01000514.1 GCA_003168235.1 Acidobacteriaceae bacterium | reverse complement strand
AATCTCCAGGCGAACGGGTCCGACGCTTTGCACCGGTACACGATCGACTTCCACACTGAAGGCCTGCAGTTCGGCCGACGCCTTCAACTCGCGCGGCGTGCGCAGCGGACCGCGAACCTGAAGCGTCCCATCCACCGGAGATTGCGCCGTGATCTTGCCCGGCCAGTACGTGTTCAACAGCCACGCCGCATCCAGATGATGGAAGTCCAGTTTTAAATCGGCGAGAAAATCATGCTCGAGCGCGACTGTACCGGCAACCGACAAGTCCGCCTTGTCGAACTCGGAGCGCGAAGTCAGATCGAGTCGCCGTCCGTGCGTGACCGCATCGATGTAGAAATTTCCAATGCGCTCCTGGTCCACGGTGAGGTCTTTGCCATGAACATGCGCTTCGATAGACGGCACTTCGCCAGTGCCGCTCGCTTTCACCGTGAAATCAATCATGCCCTCGGTGCTAACGCGGTCAGAGCGCAAACGCGGAAGGCGGGCAAGACTAAGGTTGGTTCCGGAAAGATTCAGCCGGAACTCATTCTTCGACAGATCGCTATTGGAGGTCGCAATCGCGGCGCTGCCTGAAAGCATGGCCCCGTAAACGCGGCCTTCGATGTTGTTAAGCTCAAGCTCGCCGGCATTAAGGCGAAGATCGGTTGTCAACGAGGGAACCCCGACGCCATAGGCAACACCGTTGTGGATCTCGATGTGTCCATCGCCGTGCGGATTGCCTCCAGTGCCGGAAACTGTAATCGATGCGTCCATAGTCCCGGCCAGCGGCTGCGCAACTCCTGCCACTTGAGCCAACTCCGTGATCTGGGCGCTATGAAAATCCAGGTGCAACGCGAAGGGATCGTTTCCCAGAAATTCGCCGTCGGTAAGCCCGGCGCTGACATCGAAGTGACCGGTGGCGTGGCCACGAAACAGCGAGCCGTTGCGCGCGGCGAAATGGTTGCTGGAGTATTGCACCGCAGCCGTGAGCGCATCCCAATGAACCGCTTGGCGCGTGCCCGGTTTCACCGTCGGCAAAATCGCGTCAAAATCGTAGACTTCAAGATTCCCATTTATCGCGAGCGCGGAAAGTTTCCCGCTGGCGTTGCCCGTAAGACTCGCCCATCCATGAACGGCAAAGGGTAAATTCGGCGATCCGTATGCCGCATCAATCAACGGCGTAAGCTCACGCAGGTTGTGGCTGGATAGCGAAAACCGCAGCGACGACGTCTGCGCCAATTCGCCCGAAGCCGTGATCTCCGACCCCGGCGTTGTCGCATGCAATGAGCTCAGCGACAATTCATCGCGCGACCCATGATAGGTGCCGTCGATCTGTCCCTGCACCGGAACTCCGCCCGCGATCGGATTCTTCGGAGGCGAAACGGCAAGCTTCATGCGAGTCTCGGCGTCGCGAATCGAGCCCACCCAGCTCAAATCGAGGTTGCCGCTCGCATTTCCCGAAAGAGCGAGTTGATCCAGCGGAAGCTTCGGAGAACTCAGCCATTCCAACCCTGGGAGTATGGGGAAGCCCGCCAGTTGGAGCCGCACGGAGCCGCGCGGAGGAATTTTGCCCATGATATTGCGACGTGCCTCGGCGGATGCCAGTTCCGCTGCGCGCTCCGGTTTGCGGCGTTCGACCTTGCGCTCAAGTGCGCTCTGCCAGTTCGTCACCTCGGCTTCGCCCGACAAGTCACCGCCCAGCAGGTTGGCCCTGATCGAAGAAAGACGAAAGCGGTCGGGAGTCACCGCGAATGCGCTGGCCAGGCGGCCGTTTTTCATCGACAGTTTGCCGTAAGACCATTCGAGGTCTTTCGCCTGCAAGGTTCCCTGAGTTGAAAACTCTTTCTGGCTCCAGGTGAGTTTCCCTTCGAGCTGCGCCACCCCCTTGCGGAGTTGCGCCTGCCGGGCTATCGAGGCTAGTTCGCCGATGTCCGCGGACCCGTGATAAGAAGCAGTGATCGTTGGGTTGAGAAAATCCTGCAGCCTCCCGGCGAAGTGAATCTCGGATTTTCCGGAGGTCAAAGTCAGATCGGTGATGTCAGCGTGTTCGTGGAACAGAACCAGCGAAGCATCCGCCCGCCACACAAACGCCGGATAATCCTGTAGACGCGTCGTGACGCTACCGGCAACCACATGAGCGTTATATTGGCGCTTCAGCAACGAATAATCCATCAATAGCGTCAGATCGTGGGCGTCAAAGTCGACCGGTATTTTCTTGTCTTCCCACTGCACCTCGCCGCGCTGCACTTCACAATGCGAAACCGCAAGCGAGATGAGGTCCTGCACCTGTCCTTGCGCCGAAGACAGCCCGGCTTTCGGTGCAGGCACATTGGTCGTCCCGTCGGCAGATACGATGATGTGAGCGACCGGATGCTCCAGCGCAAGTGTGTGCAATCCAACGGTAGTGCTGAGCAGCGAAACGATTTTCAATTCCGCCTGTACGCGATCGACCGATAGGAACGGGGTTTGATCTGGAGCCTCGCGCCCGTGAATGACAAGATTGCGGGCGTCAACCCGCAGGCGAAACGGAATGGTGTGAAGCTCGCCCAGTTCGACGCGGCCGCCCGTTAGCTTCTCCGCCGATGCGATTACATAGCGGCGGACTCGCTGCTGGAAAGAATCCGTGGTTACGTACCAGCCGAGCAGGCCAAAGGCGATCAGGCTGAAAACGCAGAACAGCAGAAACAGTTTCAGAAGCACACGACGGCGTTTGCGAGGAGCAGGCCAGACCGGCCCTTCATCCAGCGGTCCGGTCGTGGATCCGGCCGGGGGATCGCTCACTGGCTCCGCTCTCCGGCACTGGTCTCAGGCGGATTGATATGGCTCCCGGAGCGCAAATTTGACAACCAGTCCGTGAGCAGTTCGTTCATCTTCTTTTCCGCCAGCAACGTCTTGATTCTGCCAAAGACTTCGTTCAATGGCGTGGCGCTGCTTCCCGCCTTTTTCAATTGAGGCAGCAACTGGTCGTGGTAATAAGTTTCCACCGCGTGTTCATCGATTTGGACTGAAGGCCGCAGACGGTCTTCCACGCTCTTCATGAGTTGGATTTCGTCACCAAGCCTCTTTTCGACTGCGGCTTGCGTCAGTCCATAGCGTTGCAGCTTGGCTCGCCACCCTTCTTCAGTCGCGCAACTCGGATCCAGTTTGCGCACTTCCGTTACGCGAGTAGCGACCTGGTCGGCGGGAACTGACTGTGACGGTCGCACCTGTTCCCGAAGAAGCTCCTGATCAATCAGACGGTCAAGCGCCGCTCTGCGCTCCGACGTAGTAAATGAATCGGGATCGCGGCCACTCGAGAGGGCCTCGAAGGCAACTTCCTGCTCCCAATCGCTCTGCAACACGACGTGCCCGTTCACACTCGTGACGACCCGATCAACAATCTGCCCGCCGCTGGCAAAAGCCGCCAGAAGCCCGACCAGCGCCAGCAATATTGCCCCGGTCTTGATCATTCCGAGTTTGGTTCGGCTCAGTTTCATCAGAACGACTGTCCAACGCTGAAAGAAAAATTAAAGCGCCCCGCGCGTTGATAACCAAATTGCCCGACCGACAGCCCCGAGGACTGGTTGGTCGTGATGTTGTTATAGCTAGGAAAGTACGGTGGATCTAGATTGTATCCGAAATCGAAGCGCAACGGTCCAATCGGCGTCTGATAACGTATCCCCAAGCCAACAGCATGCGGCGCATAGTTGTAATTGCACTTCAAATGTGTGCTCTCACTCAGACAGAGATCCTCGTCCTGCTGATGGAAGCGCGCTAGGCTGGGAAACATCTCCTGCGGCCGTGCAAAGACATTCCCCATGTCTTCAAATAATGTGAAGCCGATATCGTCATTCAGATAAGGCATGCGCACGTTCGGAAAACGCATCTCCAGGTTGTTGATGAACACCGCGCTGCCGCCGACGGGAAATCCTGTAAACGGGTCGCGCGGCCCCGCCTGATTTAACCCGAATCCACGAAGAGAGTTGCCCCCGCCGCTAAAAAACCGTTCGGGCAAAGGAATCAGCGTCGCGCCCGCAGGGACGGTCTGCGCTGGATCGAGCAGGACAGTGTTGCCAAATCGATTCTCAAGTCCAATGGTGGTGGAGCGCGCAAAGACAAACCCTTTCCCGGTGCTGTGATTGCGAAAAAATGTGTGATACGTGGAATCCTTGACTAGAAACCGGCTGAAGTCGGCCGCGGAACCCAACTGGCTGGTGGCAACGCCGCCCTCGACCGCGAGATAGCTCCCGCGCGTGCTTTCCAGGTCGTTGTCGCGCCGGTTGCGGATGTAGATAAAATTCGGAATTCCCACCTGGGTGGGCCTGGAGAGAAGCGGGATGAGGTCGGCGCTCACCTCAATATCGCTCGCCTCCACGCGCCGATAGGTGAAGCGATAGGCAAGTGTGGTCTTTTCCACATCGCGGAGTCGATACAACACTTGCAGGATTTGCAAAGTGCCTTCCAGCCGCTTCGATGTAAAAGTCGATACGTCTACCGTGTCGTCGTAAAGCGCCGAGGCCGTGAAACGAAAGTTTTCTTTGTTCAGGAACTTGGGGATGTTGTAAGTGAGCAGCGCTTTCTGCTGCAAACGGCCGAGGGCAGTCTTCAGGCTGATCGTCTGATCGCGGCCGTCGAGATTAATGCGGCTGACGCCGAACGACACCATGGGGCTCACGCCGGTGCGCCCAAGCGGCTCGTTGACCCCAAACGAAGGCTGCCCCGTTTGGAATTCGAAGCCCACGCCGTAGTCGAACGTGTAGCGATCTGCTTCTCCCACCGTGACCAACACATTCTTCCGCGACTCCGTGCCGTCAGGGTTCTGGATCGCGGTGTCCACCTGTTTAAACAATCCCAGGTCGTAGAGGCCGCGCTGGCTCTCCAGCATGTCCTGCTGACTCAATGGCGCGCCCGGCCGCACCTTGATCGCCCGGCGCGCCACTCTCGGGCGGGTGTGATTCAGTCCGTCGACAAAAAGTTGATTGACAAAAAACTGCTCGCCCTCGTGGATGGTGAAAGTTACGGCCACGCGCGGTAAGTTGTCCTGCGACGGAACCGCGGTATAAGCCACGTCGACCGTGGCATTGGGAAATCCGTTGTCGAAGTATTTGCTGAGGATCGCATCGCGATCGTCGGACAGGCTTGATTCGTCGAAACCCTGGCCTTCGGCAGTCGAAAGCTCCGGAAGCTGTTCCTGCGGCAGCGTATAACTGCCCTCCACGCGCACCGACGCAACCCGCGTCTGCGCACCTTCCCTGACTGTAATCTGGATGGCCAGTTGCGACGGATCTCCCTGGTATTTATCCAGCAGTTTGCTCGTGACTTGGGCTTGCCGGAATCCACTTGCACGATAGAGACTCTGAATCCCTTGCACATCTTCTTCGAGCAGCGCCTCGCTGTAGCGCCCGTGGCTGAAGAGTCGTCCCGCTGCCTGGTTCTGCATGCGCGAGCGGATCAGCGACGCGGGGAAGAATTGATTGCCCGTAATCCGGATGGCGGCGAGTTTGTGCCGGTCTCCGGGATCTATCGTGTACACCACTTGCAAATTCTTCCCATCGCTCGTGTCGTGCTGACCGACCTTCACGGTGGCGTCAAAGTAGCCCAGTGTCTGCAGATGGTTCTGAATATTGCGCCGGCCTTCGTTGAGCAGATCGTCATCCACCGCACCTTCTTCGTAGATCGGCACCAGCCGGTGCAGAATGTGCTGGCTGATCTTGAACCCCTCCGCCGCAATCTCCACCATCGGACCGCGATCTATTTTGAAGACATAATCCACCGTGTTGCGCTTCGGCTGATACGTGCGGCTGGTCGCCGAGACCTGAGCGAGTAGACGGTTCTGCTTCTGATAGCGGTTGCGCATTCGTTGCAGCGCGCGCGTAATACGATGCGAAGTGGCCAGTTCGCCCGAATGGAGCTTGGCTATATCTTTGATCTCCGGGACGGAATAACCCGCGTCGCCTTCCACCGTTATCTCTCCCACCGTGGCCCGCGCCCCCGGAATCACATGAAATGTCAGATTCACCTGGTGTTGCTGCTCGTCCCGTTTTTCCGAGACGGTCGCTTTCGACAGATGGAACCCGTTATCTTCCATCACCCGTTGAATACCGGCGAACGCCCGGTCGAGTTTCTCCTGGGTGTAGAGTTCACCGAGTTGCAAGCGAGTCGAACTGGCCAGTTGATTCGGCGAAGGGTTGTTAGAGACTCCCTGGATTGCGATCGTACCTACGAAAAAATTAGCGGTCGTAAGAAAGCGCAATCTGACGCCAGTAGTTTCGGTGCGGTTCGCCTCGGCCTGAATGTCGGCGAAGCGGCCCGTGGCAAAAAGCGCCTGCATCGCGTCGTGGAGCGAATCACGAGTGAGGGGCTCACCGACCTTGAGAGGCGTCGATGCCAGCAGCGATGCTGCCTCTTCTGCCGGGACCCCCGGCAACTCAATCTGATCAATCATCAATCCCAGATAAGGCGTGATGCTTCCGAATTTTTCCCCATTCTGCAAAGACGTTTCGGCAGGTGTCTGGGAGGAATTCTGTGAGGAATCCTGCACCGGCGTCGGGGAACTTGTTTGCGAATTCGTTTGCGAAACTGCGTCGGGCAGCTGCTCGAAAGCGGCGCTCGCACCTGCCGCAAAACTTGCGCGGAGAAAAATCGTCAACAGAATCGCCAGAGCGAATCGCTCGGCCCGGCTCCGCCGCCAGCCTACTTTCAGAGGTCGCTTGTTCCGAGATCGTTCGTCCCGAGATCGCTCGCGCCGCAATTCGGGCCGGTCAACCATGAATCCTATCGGGTTGGACGCATCTCGAAACCGCACTGTTGCTCGCAAAACCAAGTTTGACGACCGGAACCTATAATACTGGCTGGAAAGCTCCTGAAAGGTAATCGCTGAGGTGAGCGCGTTGGAAAGTAGATCCAAGAACGACGTGGTGCAAGCCGCCCAGGCTGCCATGGACAACAGCGTTCCAGCCGATCGTGTGCCTGATAAGCACGCTTTGGATAGTTTTGATCAGCACGCTTTGGATAATCACGCCTTTGATAATCATGCTTTTGATAATAATGATCGGTACTCGCGGCAGATGTTGTTTAAGCAGATCGGCCCGGAAGGACAGAAAAAGCTGGCGCAGTCCAGAGTCGCTCTCGTCGGGTGCGGCGCCACCGGTTCGGCGCTGGCCTCTTTGCTGGCGCGCTCCGGCGTCGGCACGCTGCGGATCCTCGACCGCGACTATGTTGAGCCGAGCAACCTGCAGCGCCAGACGCTATTCGACGAGAGCGACGCCCAGGAATCCCTCCCCAAGGCGATCGCGGCCGCCCGGCAGATTGCCCGCTTCAACTCGCAGATTACCGTCGAGCCCCGCGTCGCCGACCTTACTCCATCGAATGTCGATTCCCTGCTCGGCGGCGTTGATCTGCTTTTGGATGGCACCGACAATTTCGAAACCCGTTATCTGATCAATGATTACGCGGTAAAGAATTCCGTGGCTTGGATTTACTCCGCTGCGGTCGCAAGCTATGCCGTCACCATGAACATCCTGCCCGGCGAGACGGCATGCCTGGCCTGCATTTTTCCTGAATCTCCTCGCGGCGCCGTGGAAACCTGCGAGACCGCCGGCGTATTAGCTTCCGCCGTAAACCTGGTGGCGTCGATCGCAGCGTCCGAAGCTCTGAAGTTTCTGGTGGGCGCTCGCGCCAAGATGCGGCGCACTCTTCTTTCTTGGGATGTCTGGACGAGCGAGCACGCCGAACTGGCAGCGACCCATTCCCGCGCCGATTGCCGTGCCTGCGCCTCGCGAGACTTCACTCATCTCGCAGGTGAAGGCCGTCCGCACATTACCCTTTGCGGACGAAATTCGGTACAAATCCACGAGCGTCAGCGCCCTATCGACTTTGCCGAACTCAGCGCCCTCCTCAAGCCCCACGGCAGCGTTCGCCACAGTGACTTTGTGCTGAAATTCTGGCCCGGCCCGTACGAGATGACGCTATTTCCCGACGGCCGCGCCATCATCAAAGGAACCACCGATACCGCCGTGGCACGGAGTCTGTATGCGCGATACGTAGGAAGCTAAGTCGCCGCATTTTGTCGAAACTCGCATTCTTATCGAAACTCATAAGATGTGAGGAATCGAATGAATCAGGGGTACAATCAACCAGGGACTTCGACTCCACGAGCCAAAATCGGCGATCGATAGGAAGGCCCACATGTACGAACCAAGGCTCGCTAAGGCAGTGAACGCGAGTACGGTAAGCATCCACAAAGTGCGTCCGCCCACATCGTCCGCGCGGAGCAGCCTTGCCAGCGCCGCGTCGCCCGGCTCGACCAATCTACAGTGGAGCTTCGGCAATCAGCCAGTTCTAATGCGTGCACAAGACAACTCCGCCGCCCAGCCGGGGGCCGCGAAGACTGACTCTCAGCTAGGCGCGGCTGCCGGCTGTGCGGGATGGAACAAAGATCCACAGAGTCTTAGTAAACGGGCCGCAGAGCATTACCTGCACGACCAATTCCACACAAAGCCTCCAGCGCCAGACACAATCGTGTGCTCGCCGACAGAATGCCTCGTGCACTCCAACAACGGAACTTCTCCTTTCGACGTCCACGTATATATGGAGCACATCGCCGGGAACACCGTCGATGTCATGCGTACGTCCCCACCAGGGGGAGCAGGGTCGCGCCATTCTGAACTTTGTTCGTACACCTATTCGTGCGACGCGTCCGGCACCCTGCACTTCAAAGGTCCGATTATGTGCATTTGATTTCAGGATGGTTGGCGGAAACCCGCGCCCGTTGCCGGTTCTCGGCCCGGTTCGAACGCAGCCTGCTTGCAGACTTTGCGCATTAGATTGCAATCGTGCCCAGCGCGCTCGGGTCTTTCTCTTCGTTGATGCGGGCATAACAGGCCGGCATAACAGGCCTAAGACAACCGTCAATCTCGGACAACCTCGAGTTTCCCCAGCCGTCCGCATGACTGGCCCGTAAACTGCATCAGATGCTCAGAAGCAGTATCCCTCGGAGGCAGTATGCGACCCTACTTGGTTCTGGCAACAGCGGTTTTCGCGGTTGTTTTCACTTTCGTCTTCACGACGTCGGCCTTCGCCCAGCAGCCCTATGCTGGCGGATGTTTTTACGGATGCGGACCCAACGTTCCGCGCTTGACCACACCAGAAATCTCCTTGCAGC
>PMSZ01000009.1 GCA_003168235.1 Acidobacteriaceae bacterium | reverse complement strand
ATCTCGGAGCTTCGCAGGATGTCTGCAACCTCGTGACGACTGCGCAAATGAGCAGAGAGCGCTTGGTCCCGGTTCCCCAAGCCCCCAGATAGACAATGCGTCGTACTCCAGATTCGCGCGCTACATCCGCGAAATTTTGCGCGGCTTCGCGGTCTTCCTGTTCGAACTTACCCGAAGACCCCATGGAGTGGACGAGGTAATACGCCGTCTGCACTCCTGCCATCGCCGACACCAGTGAACCGCGATCCAGGCAATCTGCTTTGACAACTTCCGTGGAAGCGGCAACTTTTGATCTGAGAAAATCAGGCCGCCGAGCCAGGCAGCGAACCGGCCAGCCCGCTTTTTCCAACTCCTTGAGTAGGCGTCCCCCGATGTAGCCTGATGCTCCCGTTAACAGGACGTGCGGGCGATGATCCGCGCCCATTAGATCCCCCTCATTCGGCCCACTGAGTCAGGCTGGCGCGATCCTAACATTTCCCGGGTCACTTGTTTTTCACGAAAGGTCAATGGCCGAACGCTTGAGTTTGTGCTCCGTCACCTTTACTTTCAAGCGCCCTGAAGCTGGCGTGGGAATAGTTGATATAACCAAGCCATTTCCACCAATTGAGAGTTGTTGATTTCAAAGTAAACCGCGTCGCCACTTGTGTCGGAAACCACTTGCCGCGAGTGGCGGGACGGCCCTGCGTTCGGCGTGCGATTTCGCTGACAGGGATCTACGTCTGCGAGTCGATGGGCTGAACCAAAACCCAAGTAAGCTTTTCCCGGGCGTTGTAAAGCAAAGTGACGGTCACGTCACGGGGATTCCGCTTGAACGCGAAGTGGTAGCGGAAAGTGCAGTGCAGCTCGCCGGCCGCGACCCCCTCACGGAAACGTCCGTAGAATTCCTGCATGTCAGTACAGGGCGCGATCTGCTTAAAGAAATTCTTTCCCACAACCCTCTGCCTGGTGAGACCAGAAAGCCTCTCTTCGTAGGCGTTATATCGGAGGACCGTGCCTTGAGCGTCGAGTTGAATGACTCCATAAGGAAGCGAGTCCAATTCCTTCTCACCAATGGAGTCAATCGTTTGGAAAATAAACGGCGTGGGTGCTGCAGAATCAGAGGACATAGGATTCTCCAAGGGGATAGATTGTCGCCGGGAGCCCTAATCCTCGCACACTAGCCACCTGGGGCACAAGCATCCAGTAGGTTAGGTTGGGATAGTTGCTCGGGTCAATCCGCCAATCTGAGATTCTGATCGGATAACGGACAAACAGGAAGTTATCCCAGTAACCGGAGCGGAAAATAGGCTCTTAAGCCCCACCGACGATTTATTCGGTGGGCCCACGGGAAGCGCGAGAACTGATACGGGCGCCGAGAAATAGTGCCGTTCGAACTTCAGACAGTACTCGCGCTCTAAGCGAAGCTGAAGCTCCTCTGGGGACATCTGGTGGTCTTGGGCGATGATTGATCGGACTTTCGAAACGAGATATTGTTTCTTGTCCTTTAAGATGGCGGGCATGGATGATGCGGTAGGATTTCTTTGACTATACCATTTCGATATTGGAGCGCCAGATGATCTCTCGCACAACATTTTTCCTGCAAGTATTAGGGGCAGCGTTCCTTGCGCTGTTCATAGTGTGGTCTACCTACCGCAGCGATAAATATGCACGACCTAACAATCGCTGGGAGATGCCATGACTGTGATTGGGCCTGTCTTGAAGGTGCTCAACGGCGTAGGGTCGGGGGGTCTATCGATAGACTGTGGTTCCCACCAATTTCTTCCGTTCCAGGTGTTGACGTAGAGTTCGAACACGCGCCCGCATCCCTTGCACTGAAGTACGTGTGTAATCGAATCTCCCGGCCACGTTGGAGCCAGCATTTCTTCTAAAGCGGCATCGGCGCGGACAACATGGAATGGTCCATCGTCCACCCTCGTTATGAGTCGGCGCACGAAGTCTTGATAATCGCTTGGCGTTGCAAAGGTCAGCCGCTCACTAAACTCGAAACATTGGCGGCAAGCATTCATGTTGGCAACGATTATCGGTCAAAGAGGCTGAGGGGGAAAGTCAACTGTTGTTATGAGGCGTGGCTGTTGAAAAACTCATTCTCTCAAAATCGACAAAAATAAAATCGCGTCAGGAAGCCCTACAATCGATTTGCTCGGGTCGCCTAGACATTTTCTACTCCCCTAATTTTGGCTGTTCGGGACGAAAAGCGACTTTTTCAGCAGCCACGCCTGATTACATCAACAATCCAACTTTCGTCTCCGACCATCCGGCATTTTAGGCACAAGCCACTTGATCCAATTTGACCAGTGAACGCCCCCGTATTTCTGAAATCATGGTTTTCATGGCGAAAAGAAAAATACAAAAGCAATCCACCAAAGTGACCTTTGCCGAAGTCATCAAGGAAATGGCGAAGCCNNGTTGAGAAGTGAACTGTGAACTTGCAATGCATCACCGGCGTGATAATCAATGAGCCCCAATTTCCTGAACCTGTTCATGAAAAAGCTAACCCGCGAGCGAGTTGTACCTACCATCTCTGCTAAGGACTCCTGACTGATCTTGGGAATTACGGTCTCGGGCTTTCCGTCCTTGCCGAAATGAGCCAGCAATAGCAATATCCGGGCCAGTCTTTTTTCGCTGGAATTGAAAAGCTGGTCAACCAAATCCTCTTCGTATCGGATGTTCCGAGTCAGCAAGTATGCCACGAACATATCGGAAAACGCGTGTTCCCGGTGGATCACGTCCACCATTGACTTCTTATCGATTCGCATCACGGTGCAATCGGTCATTGCCGTTGCGGAGGACAAGCGGAGGGGTTGCCCTGTGAGGCAACCTTCTCCGAAGAAATCGCCTTTGTTCAGAATGCCGATTGTGGCTTCTTTCCCGATCTGCGACACAACGGTGAGTTTTACCTTTCCTTCCCGTATATAAAAAACAGCATCGGAC
>PMSZ01000548.1 GCA_003168235.1 Acidobacteriaceae bacterium | reverse complement strand
TGGCGTTTGCGGCACCAAAGGCCGGTTCAGCGCCGACGATTGAAAGCGGCAGCCCCATCTCCCGGTTGATGGCAGAACGTACCACGCAGAGCTGGACGACAGTTCCTCATTTCTTCATGGTTCGCGAAGTAGACGCGGGCGCTCTGAACGAGGCGCGGCAAAAGCTCGGGCCGGAGATTGAGAAGACGCACGAATTAAAACTCACGCACAGCGATTTGTTGGTAGCGCTGGCCGCCANNCGTCAGAATGCCGAGATCAACATCGGGCTGGCAATGGCAGTCGACGAAGGAGTGGTGGCGCCTGTGGTCCACAACGCCCAGAAGCTAACGCTGGGCCAGATCGCGACGCAGCGACTCGGCCTTACGGAACGGGCACGCGGTCACAAACTACGTGCATCCGACCTTGCTGGCGGCACATTCACCATCAGCAACCTCGGCATGTTCGGAGTGGACGCATTCACTGCGATCATCATTCCACCCCAAGCCGCGATTCTGGCGGTCGGAGCTATCGCTGACCGGGTCGTGCCCGTCAATGGCCATCCCGGCGTCCGTCCCATGATGACGTTGACTCTTTCCAGCGATCATCGCGCGGTTGATGGCGCGCGAGCAGCGGATTTCATGCGGGACCTGGTGGAGGCAATCCAAAACCCGCAGCGGTATCTCACGCGCGCCGGAGACGTCTAATAGGTAGGTTTATTTCGTAGCCGCCAACAGCGCACCTGCCACGAGCTTCTTCGTCTGGTCGTCCATTTCTGACGGCCCGGTATTCAGGCCGACCTCGCCAGCTAAGCGCTTGTTCTTGATTCCTATGTAGACGGCGTTGTATGCCGTATCCCCGAGATTTTCGACTCTGTGTTTGAAGGGAGGGAACCAACGTGGATCGCCCGGCTTGGCGAATACCTCTTGGGTCTTGCCATTCTCGTCCGTAAACCGGAGATGTCCAGCAGTCAGGACGACGACTACACCTCCCATATGGGCATGCAAGCCGGATTTTTCATGGGGTCCGTAGTGAACGTTGACCACCTGTACGTACTCATTTTCGAATGCGAGCTTGTAGTGGGTTGGTTCGACCTTGGTGGGGTCCTGCGCGGGGGCAACCGCAGAAAAACAAAGGCCCAAGAAGATGGCGCAGAACGGCCTCAACGACCACAATCCCTTCGTCACGATCACCTCGCGCAATTTGCAGTGCTGTCATACACCTTATCCTGCCCGAGGCATCTGTCAATAACAGAAGCGTCGGATCGGAACCAAACTGATTAGAAGGGCGAATCATTTCAATCCTCGTGAGTCGGGGCAGCCGGCTCGGTAGCAGCCCTCGGCGCCAGAATAGTCGTTGCAACGATTATCTTTCTGCAGCATCTAATCACTTGAACGCGAACTAACCGAAGGTCCCGTCTCCTGGAAGCGCGCGCCGCGCGCACAGAAGACGAGGACGAGGAAGGAAGGAATATGTCACTCCGCCCTGTTCGACAGATTATTCAACCGAAACCGACCATTGAAGGCGCTGGGGTCAAACTGCAGCGTGCTTTCGGTTTTGGCAAAACAAAAGAATTCGATCCTTTTTTACTGCTGGATGATTTTCGCAACGACAATCCCGGGGATTACGTTGCCGGATTTCCGTGGCATCCGCACCGCGGCATCGAGACGATCACCTACGTGCTGGCGGGCTCGGTCGAGCATGGCGACAGCCTGGGCAACAAAGGCAAAATGACCGCCGGCGATGTGCAATGGATGACGGCGGGCAGCGGCATTCTCCACCAGGAGATGCCACGCGGCGATCAGCAAGGCCGCATGCACGGTTTTCAGCTGTGGGCGAATCTGCCCGCGTCGCTGAAGATGACCGACCCGCGCTATCAGGATATTCCAGCGAGCGCGATTCCCGAGGTCACTGACGATGACGGCACGCGGGTGCGCGTGGTCTGCGGTGAATTTTGGGGAAAGCGCGGTCCGGTCGAAGGCGTGGCCGCCGATCCGACTTATCTGGACATTTCGGTCGCGCCGGGGCAGCGAAAACGGCTGAAGGTCGAAACCACGCGCAACGCCTTCGCCTACGTTTTCGCGGGCGCTGGCACATTTCGTGACTCGTCGAATCCTCGGGCCGTGTTGACCGAGTCGGTGGCGAAGCCCGAAGCGCCGCCCGTTTACGATGCTCGCAATCACTCCCTCGTTCTGTTCGATCGCGGGGATGAAATCGTGGTACAGGCGGGCGACGAGGGCATTCGCTTCCTGCTGGTGTCGGGCAAGCCGATCGAGGAGCCTGTGGCGTGGTATGGGCCGATCGTGATGAACACGCAGGCGCAGTTGAAGCAGGCCATGGCCGAATTGCAGGACGGCAACTTCATTAAACATCGCTGAGTCACGTTGTGGGCGAAGCACCTGCTTTCCCAGCACGAGAAAGCAGGTCCTTCGCTCCGCTCAAGATGACGATCCTTGAAGTTAATCGGACGCGACGCCAACTCTTACGATCCCGCCCTTTGCTCCATTGCCAGCAACTGCTCTTTTCGCTCAACTCCCCAGCGATAGCCGCCCATCTCGCCATCTTCGCGGACCACGCGATGGCACGGAATCGCAACCGCCACCGGGTTCGTAGCGCAGGCGCGGGCGACGGCACGAGCGGCCTTAGGCATCCCGATTTTTTTCGCTACGCCACTATAGGATCGAGTCTCTCCGCGTGGAATGCGCTGCAGCGCCTCCCATACGCGCCGCTGAAAGGCAGTCGCGCGAATGTCGAGCGGAAGCGATGAATGAGTCGGCTGCCCTTGCATCAGGCGAGAAAGGGTCTCCGACCATTCGGCCATCGCATTGTCATCGCGCCGCCGAGTTGCGAAAGGAAACTCGCGAATCAATCCCTGCTGCAACTGCTGATCGGAATCGGCAAACTGGATGGCGCAGATGCCCTTGTCAGTCGCAGCAATCAGCATGCGCCCCAAAGGCGAATCGGCGATGGTGTAGCGCACGACTGCGGCGACCGCGCCGCGCCGATACTTCTCTGGAGTCATGCCCAGTTGTGTGGCGGTACGTTCGTAAAGGCGGCTGCTGGAGCCGTATCCGGCGGCGTAGAGCGCGGTAGTCACAGAATGCCCAGCTTGCAGATTCTGCTTCACCTGGCGCAAGCGGACAGCGTCGATATAAGCCTTGGGAGACACACCCAGCACTGACTTGAACGTCCGCTGCAAGTGGAATGGACTGAACCGGAATTCCTTGGCCAGCAGACCGAGCGTCAGGCGATCTTCGATGCGCTGCTCGATATATCGGCATATCGCGCGCACCAGGGCAGCTTGCGGGTTTCCGTCGATGGCCTTCGGACGGCAGCGCAGGCAGGCTCGATAACCGGCCTGCTCGGCTTCAGCGGGCTGTTCAAAGAATCGTACATTCGCGCGGCGCGGACGTTTGGCAGCACAGGATGGCCGGCAGAAAATCCCGGTGCTCGAGACGGCAAAAACGAACGCACCGTCGAGCGACGCGTCGCGCGCGGCCACGGCCTGCCAGCGCCGGTCGTTGATTTGTTCGGGGATTCGTTCGGGAATTCTGTGCTGGATCAGATCCGAGACCTGGCCCGCAATTCTCGCCGGGATTTGTTTCCGAACTGGTTGTAACGTTCTGGTCATCGTTTCGTCTTCTGAAAGTATCGCATTGGTGGCCATGTCGATAACATAGGACAATCGCGCTGCACGGACTATCCGAATCTTGCGGTCAAACGAACTTTAGAGCGCCGTCGTGAACGTTGCCGTCGTGAGCAAGGTCTGCTTGAGGAAGACGAGAATCTGTTTGGCTGCGTCAAAGCCATCCCGTGGCCGTTCCCCCAAAAGCCTTGCCCGACGCGGCTTTGCGGGTCGTTCCACCGCCGCCGGTGATGCTGGTTCCGTTACTCATTAAGTGCAGAGGGTTGCACCCAGGCGCTCGGCCTGGCATCAACTTCTCCGGATAACCCCATTGGCAAGAGGCACTTACCTTCCTTCTACGATATGGTTTCACGGGTGCACTAACACCTTCGTGGTACTGGACCCTAAGGGCCACGCTGGGGGCAACATTGACTGTTATTTATAGCGCCGAATGCGCAGCTCCTAAAACGTCGTCGCGACCGGCCGCAGTTATGCCATTGCTGGTCATCCTGTTCGTCGTCTCTTACGTCATTCTGACCATGCTGGTTTTCGAGCAGGGACAAACCATCGAAGCGCAGCGCGGATTGATCCGCGAGATGCTCAAGGACAGCAATCAGCTTTCGGCGTTGCGAGACAAGATAGCCCAGCTCGACAACAAACACAAATCATCGCTGACGGCTGACCCGAAAAGCGCCGATCCTAAGACAGCCGATTCCGCCAATTCCGCAGCCGGCGTAAATAACGGCGCGAATAAAGGAGCAGGCGCAAAAGGATTGGACAAGGAAACCAAGCATCCCGGGAAATCGACCCATGCGACCACAGAGATTCCGGGCAAGCCGGCCGCCGACCTGGACGATGTGCGACGCGCGGTTCACATTACTTAGCACTCGCACACGCGAGATTGCGGTGATGTAAGCACTTCGGATTTTACGCAGATTCAAAAGATTTCGACTGTAAAAACACTCTAGAAGAACTGGTTCTGTGAAAGACGTTGTGTGAAAAATGCAGCCTCATGTTGGGGGGCTGCGACAAGTGACCCTATCATGAAGACCCTGGCCCTAGCCTTAGTGTTGTCACTCCCCGTCCCCAGGTTGGCGCCCCCAGCCCAGCTCTCTCCCACCCCCAGCCAGCAAGCGGTCAAGCATAAGGGTGGCCAATGGTATTTCGCCGCCAACGGACACGCCGTCTATTGCTACGGCCCGGTGATCACCATGCCGCAAGCGCAGGGGTTGTTGATGAAAGTGGCGACTTTCTGCCGCGGCGATCGGACCATGGTGCCGCTCAAGGACTAGCAGCCTGACGTCCTCTACTCCGCTTGCTTGGTAATATTCAGCAGCACTCCCACGCACATTAGCGTCACAAACAGCGATGATCCTCCGTATGAAACAAAGGGCAGCGGGATGCCCTTCGTCGGCATCATCCCCAGCACCACGCTGATGTTGATGAAGGCTTGCAGCACAATCATGCTGGTGATCCCGACCGCTAGAAAACGCCCAAAGTTGTCTTGCGTGCGGAGCGCGGCCCGCGTGCCGCGCCACAGAAAAATCGCGAACAGAATGATGACCGTCATCGCTCCCACCAGCCCCAGCTCTTCGGCGGTAACGGCGAAAATAAAGTCGGTATGCGGCTCGGGAAGATAGAACAACTTTTGCTTCCCTTCCATCAAACCGAGCCCCGTCAATCCGCCAGTCCCCACCGCGATCAGTGACTGAATAATGTGAAAGCCGAATCCCTTGGGATCGGCATAAGGATTCATAAACGCGAGGATGCGGTCTCGGCGGTAAGACACGTGAAAGATGAGGAAGTAAAGCGGCAACAACGCCGCCACGAACGCGTAGCCAAAATATCGCAAACGAATTCCGGCAATGAACAGGATGCAGGCAGTAATGCCGGCGCAAGCGATGGCCGTGCCCAGATCAGGCTGAAAAACAATCAGCCCCAGAAAAATTAATGTCGGTCCAACGGCGGGAATCAGCGTATTGCGCCAATCGTCCATGGCACGAGTTTTGTTCTCCAGAAACCACGCCAAGAACAGAATGAGTGCCGGTTTGGCCAACTCCGAGGGCTGTAACGACACCGATCCGAGATGAAACCAGCGATGCGTGCCGTGGGCGCGATCCAGGAAGAAGACGGAAATCAGCAGCAGGGTGGTAAGTCCCAGAAACGAAAAAACCACCACCGGATGCTGCAGATATTTGTAATCCACTTTCATCGCCAAAACCATTACGGCGAGCCCAGCGACAGCCCAAACCAGTTGCTTGAGCAAGAATTCGTAAGCTGATCCAAAGCGTTCCTTGGCCATCACCGCCGAGGCACTGAAAATCATGACCAGCCCGATAAACACCAGAATCATGGTCACCGTAAACATCCAGCGATCAACACTCACCCGCTTCGCCATAAGAATTCATTTCACCACGGAGCCGCCGAGACTTCGAGAGTTTAGGCCGGGGAATTGAGGCAGGGGATAACTGAGTTGGTTCCATGGGTTGGTTCCATGGGTTGGTTCCAACGAATAGTTTCAGGAAACGCGAGGCGCCGTAGACGTTTTGGCAACCGCCGGCAACATATACTCTGACTCTATGGGGGAGTTTTAATGAATGCTATTCGCCTCGTTGCTATTGTTCTGCTGGTATGCGGTCTGCTCGCCTTCGTGGTCCCGCTTCCACACCGCGAGGACCACAGCGTGAAGCTCGGAGGCGCCAAAATTGGAGTCGAGACCGATGATACCCAGAAGCTGCCTCCAGCGGTTGGCGTGGTTCTGCTGGCAGGGGGCGTTCTCGCTCTGGTTCTTGGAGCCCGCAAGACCTAGACGTGCTTTCACGACGGACTGCGACCCTTGCGGATCGTAGCGAGCCGTCACGCCTGCGATCTGTGGAATACGAAGAAAAACACCGTCAGCGTAAACGAGCCGAACGCATAGATAAAAGACGAGAACAGAACGACGACAGCTTCTACGTTGCGCAAGACGTTCAGGAGATGAAAGACGAATGTCCATGTTAAGAACGCCGTGATGAGAAGCGTTCCGATGAATGCCAGAAATGCCGCTCCCTTAGTTGTCATCGCAGAAGTATGAACGTTAGGCGGTCCAATCCGCAACCGCACGTTCACCCGATCGCCTTTACGGTCTCCTTGAACACTCGCCCGCGGTGCTCGTAACTCTGGAACTGATCGAAACTGGCGCAAGCCGGAGCTAGCAAAACGATGTCTCCCGCCACAGCCGCTGAGCTGGCTGACTTGATCGCATTCTCCAGGGTCTCCGCGTGTTCGATCGCGGCCGCTCCTTCAATCTGCGCTTCGATCTTGGCCGCCGCCGCTCCGATTGTGTACACGCGTTTCACCCGCTGCCGTAACAGATCGTTGAGGACGCTGTAGTCGCTGCCCTTATCTTTGCCGCCGAGAATCAGGTGAATATTCGCCGAAAACGATTCCAGGGCCTTGATGGTCGCATCCACATTCGTGGCTTTCGAGTCGTTGTAGTAATCCACCCCCGCGACCGTCGCCACAAACTCCAGCCGGTGTTCGACGGCTTTGAAATTCTTCACTGCTTCGCGGACCTGCTCCGGTTGGCAGCCGGCCAACATGCCAATCGAAACGCCGGCCAGAACATTTTCCAGGTTGTGAGCGCCTTTCAGCGGCAACTCTGCGAGCGGCATGATCTCCGATTCGCGATCGCCGTTGCGAAAGTAAATTTGGGAGCTACGGACGAAGGCTCCTTGTTCTATTTCTTTCTTGCGGCTGAACCAGAACAGCCGCGCGCGGGTGCGGTTCGATAGCGCAGCGGTGGTTGAATCGTCGGCGTTGAGCACGGCAAAGTCCTCGGACCTCTGGTTCTCAAAAATGCGCGCCTTGGCGTTGACGTAATTTTCGAAGGTCTTGTGGCGATCGAGATGGTCGGGAGTGATGTTCAGAATCACGGCGATCCGCGGACGAAAATCCACGATCGTCTCCAGTTGAAAGCTCGATACTTCGAGCACTATCCAGGTGGAGGCTCCGGCTTGATCGGCCAAGCTGATGGCCGGCATTCCGATATTGCCGCCAACAAGCGTGGGCAGCTTTCCCGAGGCAAGAATCTCACCGGCCAGCGACGTGGTTGTGGTCTTGCCGTTGGCCCCCGTGATAGCCACGATTGGACCGCTCAGAAAGCGCGCCGCGAGCTCGACTTCACCGATGACCGGCTCTCCGAGTTTGCGCGCCTGAACCAGCTGCGGCGCATCAGCCGGGACTCCGGGACTGACCACGATCAAGTCCTGTCCACGAAACGTGCGGTCGCCATGACCTCCGGTTTCGACGGTGATGCCGTGCTCCAGTAAAAGCAAAATCTCATTGCGCAGCTCGGCTTCCGGCTTCGAATCCGACACCGTGACCCGTGCGCCGTGGGACTTCAGAAAAAGCGCCGACGCCACCCCGGACTTGCCAAGGCCGACCACGAGAACGCGTTTGTTGTTAAGATCCATCGGGTTGAATTGGTAATTGGGTACTTTGTAATTTGGTAATTTGAAGCCCAAACCCGAACGCTGAGATTTCAAATTACAAAACTGCCCGATTACCAAATACAAAATCTCTCTCACCGCAGTTTCAGTGTCGTCAGTGCAAACAGCGCGAAGACCAGCGACGCGATCCAGAAGCGTACGATCACTTTGGACTCCGACCAGCCCAGCAGCTCAAAGTGATGGTGAATCGGCGCCATTTTGAAGATGCGTTTCTTGCGCAATTTATAAGAGCCGACCTGCAGGATCACCGAGAGCGCTTCGATCACGAAGATCCCTCCGATGAAGGGCAGCAAAAGCTCCTGCTTGATCATAACGGCGACGGTGCCGATCGCGCCGCCCAGCGCGAGCGAACCGACGTCGCCCATAAACACTTCGGCCGGGTGCGCGTTGTACCACAGGAATCCGATCGAGGCGCCGACCATGGCTCCGCAGAAGATGGTGAGCTCGCCAATCTGCGGCATCTTCTGCAACTCAAGATATGCGGCAAAAGTGGCGTGTCCGCTGAGGTAGGTGAGGACGGCGAGCGCGCCCGCTGCAATTACCGTGCAGCCGATGGCGAGGCCGTCGAGGCCGTCGGTAAGATTTACGGCGTTGCTCGAAGCCACAATGACGAACACAACGAACGCCACAAATGGCAGAAAGGCCAAGGGCCAGAGCTGCGGATGAACCAGGAACCTCGCTACGACCAGGTCGGGGTGGAATTGCTTGAAGAAGGGGACGACTAGCCGCGTGGAGTACTCTCCCCGATGCTGCAAAACGATCAGCGCGATGGCGATGACCACG
>PMSZ01000112.1 GCA_003168235.1 Acidobacteriaceae bacterium | reverse complement strand
CGCGCTCGCGGTAATCGGGCGGTACTGGGCTGGGATTGGCCATCGCGAAGCATATTGTTCTGGCGCATGGGGGAACGATTCGAGCGGAGAGCGAACTGAATCACGGGTCGACTTTTCTGTTTACGCTGGCGGCTTCGGAGAAGAATTCGGAGTAGATGACGGGCAAAGGACCGAGCCTTTTCAACCAGTTTTCAACTAGGAGAAAGCAAATGGGCGACTCCCGGACTCGAAAGCGCCGCCGTTTCTCTAACCAATTCGTAATTATCTGCGTTTCGATTTTCCTTATTACATTTCTCATTACAGCGGTGTCCGTGGCCCAAACCTCGGCGGTAGCTCCGCCCGAAGGCGCATGGGTCGAGGCGATGAAGGCGAATCCCGGATTGGTAAAGGGGTTTGGCCAGCTTGTGAGCAAGTTGCAGCAAGGCGTTCAGTTTCCG
The DNA here is from genome assembly GCA_003168235.1 of Acidobacteriaceae bacterium. Lineage (GTDB taxonomy): Bacteria > Acidobacteriota > Terriglobia > Terriglobales > Acidobacteriaceae > Acidiflorens. The sequence goes on along the minus strand of PMSZ01000112.1, from coordinate 2,108 downwards.
GCGGCGCTCGGCCAGAGTCGACTCTTGCCGTTACTGCCAGGAACGATGATTTTCTATGGCGCGTTTCCCAACTATGGAGAGTCTCTTCATCAAGCACAAACGGTGTTCGACGAGGAAGTGCAGCAGAATCCGGCGCTACATACGTGGTGGCGGCAAGGCGAACTGGCCACGGGTGGCCCTAAGGCCGAGAGTTGGGTGAATAAGGTCTATCAACTGTCTCAGTTCCTGGGAGACGAACTGGTGGTGTCGAGCGGAATCGCAGACAGCCGGGGACCGAATTGGCTGATTCTCGCGGAGGTGCGGAAGCCGGGCCTGAAGGATTTTCTACAGCAGATGTCCACGGAGCTTGGAGTCAACGCGAAGCCTGCGGTGCGGGTGTTGGATCTGCATGAACTTAGTACTGCAAGTGACATCGGAGCAGTGCAGCAACCGGCGATCCTGGTTCGTCCCGACTTTGTGATCGTGGCGCGCGACGTGGCTGCGCTGAGTAAGTTCAATGCCCGACTCGACGCGGGTGTCCGCGAGTTTGCGTCTACGCCGTTTGGGGAACGGGTGACGCAGGCGTACGACGGCGGTACGACGATCGTGGGGGCGATTGACCTGGAGGAACTTCTGAAACAGGTCCCACCGCGCGCGAGCGAGGGTCAAGAGGTTTTCGAAAAAACGAGTTTTGGTGACATGAAGTATCTGGTTTGGACACATAAAAGTGTGGCTGGCCACGCAGCCAGCGAAATGGAATTGAGCTTCGCTGGTAAGCGGCACGGAGTGGCAGGCTGGCTGGGAGCGCCAGGGCCCATGGGCAGCCTCGATTTTGTTTCACCGAAGGCGATCATGGTGGGGGCGGTGCGGTTGCAGAATCCAGAGCAGATATTTGATGACGTTAGGGATCTTTCGACCGCTTCGAACCCGAAAGCGTTCGCAACGATTGAGCAAATGGAAGCGGTATTCAAGGTGAGTTTGAAAGAGGATTTAGTTGCACGTCTGGGCGGGGAAGTCGCATTCGAACTGGACGACCTAAGCCCGTCGGCCGCTGCGTGGAAGGTCATTCTTCAGGTCAAAGATGCCGACCACTTGCAGTCAACTTTGAGCACATTGCTGGCGGCGGCGCACCTCAATTTGCAGCAGTTCGAGGACGAGGGAGCTACATACCATACTTTGAGCATGCCCTCCGCGGGCAAGGCTCTTGAGATCAGCTATGTTTTTGCCGACGGGTATCTGGTCATCGCGTCCAGCCGCGAGGGCGCGGGCGAGGCAGTTCGACTCCATCGGTCCGGTGAATCATTGAACAAGTCCGCGACTTTTCTCGCGTCCCTTCCCCCAATCTACGGTTCGCAAGCCTCGGCCCTGCTCTACGAAAACCCGGTTGCAATGGTGGCGCTGAGTCTGCGCCAGGCTTCACCGGAGATGGCCAAGTTTTTTTCGCAATCGACGGTCGAGAGTCCGCCAGTGATGGTCAGCGTCTATGGCGAGGAAAATGCGATCCGCGAAGTGAGCTTAAATCGAGGAGTGGACGCCGGCGCGGTTATGGTCGTAGCGGCAATCGCGATTCCCAACCTGATGCGGGCGAGGATAGCGGCGAACGAATCGAGCGCCGTCGGGACGATACGTGTGGTGAACACCGCGCAAATCGCATACGCGGCTACCTATAAACAGAGCGGCTTTGCCATCGACCTGGCCGCACTTGGCCCACATGCGGGTGGAACCGGCGCGGGGTCGCCGGACCATGCGAACCTGATTGACGCGACAATAGGGAACGCAAGTTGTACTGCGGGCAAGTGGTGCATGAAGTCCGGGTTCCAGTTCAGTATGGCCGCGGTGTGCACAAAACAGCGGTGCAACGATTTCGTGGTGGTCGCTACTCCAGTCAACAGTGGCACAGGATCGAGAAGCTTTTGTTCGACAGGGGACGCGGTGATTCGTTCCAACACTGGTTCTCCGATCCCGTCGCAGATCAGTGTGGCGGAATGCCAGACGTGGACGCCCCTACAATAGTAAACGCGAGTAAATTCACGGGGTTTTAACTTCCTTGGAGGCGGCGGGAATTATGATAAGCGGAGGATAGTGTGCCAGGCGCGTCCGGAAATGCGGTGCGCGCATCGAATTGAGCA
>PMSZ01000176.1 GCA_003168235.1 Acidobacteriaceae bacterium | reverse complement strand
GCCTCGCGAGAACAAGAAAATCAGTCCGATCAGAATTCGGCGGCGCGACGCGAATGCAACCACTGAGAGCACTGACTCGTCGTTGGAGCGCCTGGTTTTCAGGGTCTTTTTTTATCTAGCGGCATTGGCGCTGGGGTTTGCGCTCTCCTGGTATCTCTTTCCTCGTGTAGTTGTGATGCCGGTGCTGCTGGATCCGCGGACCGGGCAGATGATCGACCTGCAGACTGGCCAGGTCATAGAGAGTTTGCCTAATGCTAAAGGCGCCGCGGCGAATCCCCAGGACTCCGGCAAGCCCGACGCGCACAATGCCGGTCAGCCATCTTCCTCGAATCCAAGCGGCAAGAAGGGGGACGATGCCCAGCCCAAATGACAGGGACGCGATCAAGATCACGGCCGAAGACCTTGCCGCCGTTGCGATTCCGGAACCCGCAGTGTCTGCCCAGAGTGCGCCGTCGTCCGGTGCACGAGTGTATGGCACGATCAATGAAACCGCGGAGCAATTCGTTTCGGTTCCCGCAGAGCACGCCAGTATTTTTCTGCAAGGCTGGTTCTATTTAGGCCTGGCTGGCCTGTTGGGTGCGATCGCGGGATGGGCCATAGTCGAACCGGGCTTTGCCGACGGCGTGTCTGGCTCGTCTCATTCTCACTGGGGCAATATCATCATCATTCCGCTGATCATCACCTTGATGTGCATCGGCTTCGGCATTTCCGAGAGCATCGTTGAGCGGTCGTTCCGCAAAGCGCTTTTGCGTGGAGCTCTCGCCTTACCGTTGGGAATACTCCTGGGCTTCATGTTCGACATGATGGCGGAGACGATTTATGCAATGGGGATCCGGCTCTCCTTCGAAGCCGGAGCCCAAACAATGCGCAACCCCGCTCTTTGGGTTGTCCGCGGCTTGGCCTGGACGGTCTTTGGCGCCGCTGGTGGAGTCGTCTACGGGATCGTCGGGCAATCGATGAAGAAAGGGACCTACGGAGTATTAGGTGGCGCTCTAGGTGCCGGACTCGGCGGAGTGATTTTCAATCCGATTGCCCTGGCCACTCACGGCGGTGCGGTCAGCCGGGCGGTAGGGTTTGCGCTGGTTGGCTTGGCCACCGGTGTAGGTATGGGCTTGGTGGAAAGCGCGCTAAAAGACCGATGGCTGTACGTGGTCGCCGGTCCGCTGGCGGGGAAACAATTCATCCTTTATAAGACGGAGACGAATATCGGCAGCAGGCAGGAATCTGATATCTATCTCTTCAAAGACCCTCAGATACTGCCGCGGCACGCTGTGATCAACATCAGCGGTGCTCGAGTCATGCTTCATGCTACGGGATTGGTGCTCTGGGCGGGACAGACCGTGCACAACCGCGTGCTGCAGCACGGCGATTTGTTGAAGATTGGCCGTTACGCCTTCCGTTATAAGGAGAAACATCGTTCATGACGGGCTTGGTTTGTCCCTACTGCAGAACGGACATCGGTGTGGAAGATAATCCGTTGCTATGCGAGGGCTGTGGCAGCGCGCACCACGCCGACTGCTATGCGGAGAATGGAGGCTGCACAATTTTTGGATGCAGCAAGGCTCCCGGGGACGAACCCAAAGTAAGTGTTTCAACTCCTGAACTGGTGGCGGCAGCAGCACCGGCAGCGCCAGGGCAGCGCCGCATGCCGCCGCCTCCGCCCGGAGTTACTGCCCCTGCTTCTCCCGCACCCGCACCAGTCGATCTGCAGCATGTGGCCAACCGAGTGGTCCCTTCGATGTTCGGAGGCTTTGCCGGTGAAGACCCCGCACCGCCTGCCGAAGAGGCGGAAGTGCGCGAACCGAGAAAACGTACAAACTATATTGTGCTCGGCGCGCTTCTGGGAGCGTTCGGGGCCCATAACTTTTACGCTGGCTACCACAAAAAAGCAGGCCTGCAACTCGGAATTACTCTGCTGACCTTGGGTTTTGGCTCTCCGATGAGTTGGTTGTGGGCGGTGATTGACATCTGCACCATCGATCGCGATGCCCGGGGAGCGCAGTTCGAATCTTGAAACTGGAGAGCCTTGATGGAATACTTCGTAAAGCGTGGCGACCAACGTTTCGGCCCCTATAGTCTTGCCGATCTGCAGCAGTACGTTCTGTCCGGCAACGTGACGCTCGAGGATCTGACTCAGAGTGAGGGCATGGCGGATTGGGTGCCAGTATCCAACGTGCTGGGAAACATTCCGGCGATGGCTATTGCTGGTGGAGGAGTTGCGGTAGCCACAGAGTCTGCCCCTGTGTTCGTTCCGCTGCCTCCGAATCTGCACTGGGCGATCCTCCTCATTCTCGGAATACTCACACGTCAACTCTTCAACATGGTGTGGGCTTTGTTACAGGGCAACTGGGCGCGGAAGCTCTCCGGTGATAACAAGCCACTGGTGCTGGTTGCCATGTACCCGGCCGGAATGGTCGCCGGCTTTCTGACCATCGCTCTATTTCGATTCCCTGGGCTCGGCGGGCTGCTTATCATTGCCGGAGCCATTATCTATTTATTTGGCGTCTTCAGCATCAAGGCCGCGATGGAGGAATATTACAACTCCACCGAGAACATCGGATTGCAGATGAGCGGCGCGATGACATTTTTCTTCAGCACGATTTATATCCAATATCACATCAACAGCATTGCCCGCCGGAAGAAGGCGGAAATACTCAAGTAAGCGGTCGCGAGCATAAAGCATGCCTTCTCCGCGTATCCGACGCCTCATGCTCGATGAAGAGACGCTGCAGGGTTTGTTGCAGAATTGGCCGCTGATTCAGATCACAGGCAAAGCCGGAATTCCGCCGGAGATTTATCGCTTCACCTACAACTTGCGCGGACTCTATGTCTCCGGCTCGGGAGAGATTCTGGAGCGCGATTCGCACGTGCTTGAGGTGAATTTGACCCTCGGTTATCCCAGGCGTGCGCCACAATGCCGCATGCTGACGCCGGTTTTTCATCCCAACTTCGACGATTCCATGGTGTGCATCGGAGATTTCTGGGCTGCATCCGAGGGCCTCGATCAATTAATTATCCGCATCGGCCGGATGATTTCTTATCAGGAGTACAACACCAAGAGTCCTTTGAACGGACTGGCCGCGAAGTGGGCAGCACAGAACTCTCACCTGTTGCCTATTGACCCGAGGCCGGTTGCGCCGCCGCTCAACGATGCGCCGAAGGCGCCGGTGTCAGAAGAAATCGAAAAACCTGCTCCAGCGCAAGTTGGACCAAGTCTGCCTGCAACCGCGGAGGATCAATGGCCCGAGAAGATCGTGATTTCTCCGGAACATTCTGGACTTTCAAATCCACCGCCTGTACCGCCTCCGCCCTTATCGACATTTTCGCACCCCGCCGTCTCAAACCCTCCAGAGTTGAAAACAGAATCCGCTCCGTCCCCCGCGGAAAGCTTTCTCCCCCGGAGGTTGGTTCTGTTTTTCGCCCTGTTGGCGATTCTGTCCGGATGCGTACTCTGGTATGCCTTTCAACGTCGGGCGCAAGCTCCGCCTCGCGTCCCTGCCACGAAACTGCCGGCGGGGGCAAACAAACCCGCAGCAGCTGATACACGGCGGTCTGCCGGACTTGGGTTACGCGAAAGCGTTACGCAACTTCCGGGGAGTTCTAACCATGACGCGCTCAGAGCGGAGGACAATGCCCGCAAGTCAATGCAGGCGGGAGATAGTTCGTCTGCAATCAAAGCCCTCACCCAGGCTGTTTCTCTCGATTCGAATTTCTCCCGTGCATGGATTGAGTTGGGCTGGTTATATTCGGCGACCGGAGACAAACCTTCCGCGCTGAAGGCCCTTCAAAAAGCGGTGGATGCCAATCCTGCTCAGATGGTTCCCTACAAGACACTCGCCTTCTATTACGCATTTCTCGGGAACCGCAACGATGCCATCGCCACTTGGCAGAAATTGAAGAGCCTCGCTCCCGACGATCCCGACATCGCGCCGAATCTCGGCGCGCTTTATATGGCGGAGAAGCGTTATCCGGAGGCCACATCGCTCTTTGAAGCTGCTGCCCTGGTGAACCCCTCCGATGCCTATGCGCAACTGCGGCTGGGGATGGTCCGCTTGCGTTCCCACAACACAGAGCAGGGGATGAAGGCGATGCACAAAGCATTGCAAATCGACCCCAGCGCCGAGATGCTCAATAATGTCGCCTACGATATGGCTGAGACGGGAACGAATCTTGCCGAAGCTCTCGGCTACTCGCAGCGGTCGATTAAAGAAGTGGAAGAGCGCTCACAAAAGTTGGATTGCCAGAACGTACTGAAGGCCGACCTCCAGCTGGCGTCGACGATCACCGCGTACTGGGATACTCTCGGCTGGATCTACTTCAAGATGGGCGATCTGGCCCGGGCCGAAAGTTACCTCACTCCCGCCTGGCAACTTCGGCAGGAAGGACTGGTGGGCGATCATCTTGGCCAAGTCTATGAGAAGCAGAAAAAATTGCCGGAGGCGCTTCACATGTACGACCTGGCGCTCGAAGCCAATCCGCGCTTGGGAGAAACCTCTGCGCGCATGCGCAATCTCGCCAACGTCCCTCTTCCCGGAAAACGAATGAATGCCCGCGAAGAACTAAACTTGATGCGCACCATCCACCTTCCGGCCATTACGGCGGCGAATGCGAGCGCGGACTTCGAGGTCTTGCTGGTGGCCAGCGGGAAAATAGAAAAAGCAAATTTTTCCAGCGGTTCCGAAGCCCTGAGGAGCGCAGGAAAAACGCTCGAAAACGCTCAATCTCGCGCAGTGTTTCCTCCCGCGTCGGCAGCGCGTCTGATTAGAAGAGGAATCCTTTCCTGCTCGTCTACCGGCTGCAATTTTGTGTTTTATCCCTTGGTTCCGGGGACAAACTGATCCGCCGAAAAGGCGCGGCCATTTCCGTAAGCGGCAAAACTCCAGCAGGCGCCACGAAGCATTCCTCCTAAGTTTCGCCGACGACATGACTTGAAAGTCGGCAAACGCTTCGGGAGCCCTCTGGTGAAGTTCCGTTCGATCCGCAGTGGGAACCGCGCTTGTAGGAAGGGACAGGCGGATTCCCGAAGGCCAGCCAAAAGTCAAGGGCGCTTTCGCCACATCATCGGTTTATGATCGCATTCCATTCGCCGGACGGAGCCCATGAAACCGGACTGCTCAGATGCCTTGCGGAGAAAATGGCAGAAACATTAGCCGGCATGGCGAAGCGGAGCACTTTCTCTGGTCCGGTTCTAAAGCAAGAATTGCGGAATTACCGGCGATTTCCTACAAATTTCAAAGCAATCGAGGCCGATTTCTTGTTGGTAGAGCGAGTGGAAATCGAACTCTCGTTAGAACTTCTGGAACTCATAAAAGCCCGCACCTGCGCGGGTCGCATCCCATTCTGCAACAACAACATACAGTCGGAGAATCGAGCGAGGGGCACAGAGAGACGAGACCAGTCCGGTTTCATGACGTGGAGAAGGCGAATGCCCAGCGATTGTGAGGCTGAAAGTAATACGAATCTGTGGCGTATTTGCCAAGTCAGGAGTGGTTAGCGGAGACTACATTCCTACCACACAGTCAGACATCGAAAATTCTCTGGAAACACCTGGCAAGAAACCAGTGTTCGGACGATTTTTTCCATTCCCTGGGCACTGCCCGCCGACCTATCGTTAACCCATTAACTTCGTCGAAGCCCGTTTCTGGAAAACTTCTTGGTTGCCGACAAACCGGGGATTATCACGTGGGTGCTCGAATCGAAACGCCGAGCCGAGTATAGTCTCCTCTACGATTTCCGCTGGGATCTGGCATTGGGGCCCAATGTCGGTGGGACCTGTTCTGGTGGCAGACGCGTTGTGTTCGGAGAAGGAGAAGCGGTACTATGCGCGAACCGGGGGTCCAAATCGAAAAGCCGGCTAAATTTGGCAGGTGCCGCAAACGAGTTTGCCAAGCGACGCGCCGTACCGCGCTACGCGCACAAGTGCGGCATAACAGGTCGAATGCTCGGGGATAGGGGTAGCGTTGAACGAAGCGAAGATTGCAGCTTTCAGAGCCAGCTTGCGCGGAGNNTCGGCCGCGAGGAGAAACTGCTGGTGGCTGTCCGCGGCGGCGGGCATAACGCGGGCGGGTTGGGAGTGTGCGATGGCGGATTGGTAATCGACCTTTCGCCGATGAACTATGTTCGCGTGGACCCGAAGAAGAGGATCGTGCAGGTCGGTGGCGGTGCGCTCTGGCGCGACGTCGACCATGCAACACACGCGTTCGGTCTCGCGGTTCCTGCGGGAATCATTTCGACGACCGGCGTAGCAGGATTGACCTTGGGCGGAGGGATCGGTTATTTGACGCGCCGCTATGGCCTCACCATCGACAATCTGCTGGCCGTCGAAATGGTGTTGGCCGACGGGCGGTTCGTCACCGCCAGCGCCAGGGAGAATTCTGACTTGTTCTGGGCGGCGCGTGGCGGGGGAGGCAACTTCGGCGTCGTGACGTCATTTCTGTTCAAGGGGCAACCCGTGCACACCGTTTACGGCGGCCCGATGTTGTGGCCGATGGAAGACGCAGCGGAGATAATGCGCTGGTACCGCGAATTCATCGCGAAGGCGCCCGATGACCTCTACGGCTTCTTTGCCTTCCTCACCGTGCCGCCCGCGGCTCCTTTCCCCGAGCGTCTGCACAATAAGAAGATGTGCGGCATCGTGTGGTGCTACACCGGACCGATCAAGAAAGCGGAGAAAATTTTCAAGCCGATCCGGAGCTTCAAGGCCCCAGCGCTCGACATGGTCGGCCCGATTCCATATCCGGTACTCCAAAGTATGCACGACGGTCTCTATCCGCCGGGCCAACAATGGTATTGGAAGGCCGATTTCGTGCGTACTCTGCCGAACGAAGCCATCGCGGTCCATGTGAAATACTCAGCGAACTTGCCGTCGATGCAGTCGACCATGCACCTGTATCCAATCAACGGCGCCGCCGGCCGCATCAAGAACAGTGCCACGCCGTGGGGCTACCGTGACGCAACGTGGAGTTCTGTGATTGTCGGCGTCGATCCTGATCCGGCTAACAAGGGAAAAATCTCTACCTGGGCGAAGGAGTATTGGAGCGCGCTTCATCCCTATTCCGCCGGCGGCGCGTACGTCAACTTCATGATGGAAGAAGGCGAGGATCGCATCCGCGCGACGTACGGGAAGAATTACGACCGTCTGGCAAAGATCAAGAAGCGTTACGATCCCGGGAACTTATTCCGCGTAAATCAGAACATCAAGCCGAAATGAAAACGGAATTTCTTGTTGCGAAACTTTGGGTGGTTTGCGCTTAGACCGTCCCTACTGCTTCCATTTGTTCTCAATTCGCGGGGGATGTTCCAAGGTTTGCATCACCACGCAATATTGCTCTGTTTTCGAATGTAACGCGCTCAACTGCTCAGCCGTTGCCTGCGGCGCGCGGACGTCGAAAGTGACTCGGATGCTCTCAAATCCGACGGGCGCTTCTTTCGAGATTCCCAGGGTTCCTTGAAGATCCAGATCGCCCTCGACGGTGACATCGATGCGCTCTGTGGGTATTCCCATAGCAGCAGCTACCATTTGGCAAGTAATCTGCGCGCATGCAGCTAACGCACCTAAGAGTAGGTCTCCGGAGCAAGCTCCGGTACCGGCGCCACCGACTCCCTTGTGCGCTTGCGCCTTATAGATGGCACGCCCCAAGTCCACCGAACAAGCGATCGGTACGTCAGCCTGAGTACCGTGCGCAGTCAGCGTGATTCGAGAACTGGTTGGGTCTTGCCGGTACCCGTCTTTTAGTGGCCGCTGCAACGTTCGAATATCCATGAACCCCTTCCGAAATCTGGGATATTATAACCGCATCCAGGGGTGCTGCCTCGGGTCTATCGTGGGCAGCGACCTAAAATTCAAACGTAATGGCGCAGCGGCAAGCGATCTTCTTTGGCGTGACTAGAGTAGGCCAGCAGGGTCCATGAACTTACCTCCCACCTCAGGTTCGTTGTCATCCACCCTCTCGCCGGGTGCGCGCTTGGGCAGTTACGAGATTCTTCAGCGACTTGGCGCCGGCGGGATGGGAGAGGTCTATCGCGCCAAGGACGACCGCCTCGATCGTGAGGTCGCAATCAAGACCCTTGCGTTCGACCACAGTTCACATCCCGAAGCCTTATCGCGTTTCGAGCAGGAGGCCCGTTCTGCCAGTTCGCTAAATCACCCGAACATCGTGACGATTTATGAACTCGGGCACGCGAACGGCACCCACTATATCGCCATGGAGTTGGTGGATGGAGAAACCGTGCGTTCGCTGCTCGCCTCCGGCCCGATTCCATTTCGCAAATTAGTGGCAATCGCGGCGCAAATTGCCGACGGTCTCGCCAAAGCCCACGAGATTGGCCTCATTCATCGCGACCTGAAACCTGAGAATCTGATGGTTTCTTCCGACGGTACGGCCAAGGTGCTGGACTTCGGTCTGGCAAAACTTCTTAGGCCCGATCGCGGCAGCTCGGAATCGAGCACCACCATCACCGAGCATGGAATAGTGCTGGGCACTGTCGGCTACATGTCGCCGGAGCAAACGACCGGCGAGGAGTTGGATTTTCGTTCCGACCAATTTTCTTTCGGATCGGTTCTCCACGAAATGGCTACTGGAATCCCCGCATTCCAAAAGAAGACGCACGCGGAAACGACGGCAGCAATCCTTCGCGACGAACCCGAGCGCCTCGGCGCGAAAACGCTGCAGGCACCCGCTCCCTTCATTTGGATCGTAGAGCGTTGCCTTGCCAAAGATCCGAAGCAGCGTTATGCCTCTACCCGCGATTTGGCTCGCGACCTCGCTGCCGTCCGCGACCGTCTGGCCGATATGCCTGCCAGGGAATCGGAACCTCGCCGCAACAACTTGCCGGTGCAACGCACCGCGTTCATTGGGCGGGAACGCGAAACGGCTGATCTCCGCCAGCTTTTGAGCCGCTCTGGCATACGCCTCGTCACTCTCACTGGTCCGGGGGGCATCGGAAAGACGCGGCTGGCGTTGCAGGTGGCGAGCGACACGGCCGACCAGTTTCCCGGCGGTGTCTGTTTCGTCGCACTGTCCGCGATTGGCGAACGTGCCTTAATAGGTTCCGCGATCGCGCAGGCCCTCGGCGTACACGAGACCGGAAATACTTCGCCGCAAGAAAACTTGATGGAGTATCTCCGTGGGCTGATGCAGCCGATGCTCCTCGTGCTCGACAACTTCGAGCATCTCGTCTCTGCCGCGCCAGACGTGGCGCAAATGCTCACTGCCAACCCTAAACTCAAAGTGCTAGTCACCAGCCAGGCACCGCTTCATATCTACGGCGAACACGAATTTCCAGTGCCACCGCTGGCGTTGCCCGATCCTAAGTCCAAGCCCTCTCTCGAAGTGCTCTCCCGTCTTCCAGCGATCGAGCTGTTCGTGGAACGTGCCCAGGCGGTAAAGCACCAATTCGCACTGACGAAGGAAAATGCGCCCACCGTGGCGGCCATCTGCTCTCGGCTGGATGGCCTGCCTCTTGCCATCGAGCTGGCCGCGGCGCGCATCAAGCTGCTTTCGCCCTCCGCCATGCTCACACGTCTCGAAAGCCGTTTGAGCCTTCTGACCGGCGGCGCCCGCGATCTGCCGACTCGGCAACAAACTCTTCGCAACACCGTGGAGTGGAGTTACGGCCTCCTCAATCACGCGGAGCAAACTCTCTTGCGGAGGTTCTCGGTGTTTATCGGCGGCAGCACGCTCGAAGCCGTGGAAGCCGTGTGCGATACCAAAGGCGACTTGGGGCTGGACGTCCTCGACGGGATGGCTTCACTGGTCGATAAGAGCTTGGCCCAACAGGTGGATCACGTTGATCAAGAAACGCGCTTCGTTATGCTTTCCGCCATCCGCGAGTACGCTCTCGAACGTCTCGCTGAAAGCAACGACGAACCTGCGAGTCGCCGGGCCCATGCGGCGTATTATCTCGTGCTTGCCGAAGAAGGCGCCGAGGACATTGACGCTCAACCCGAATGGCTTGACCGTTATGAGGTCGAGCATGAAAACTTCCGCCTGGCGATTGACTATCTGATCAAAACTCAGGATGCCGAATGGGGCCTGCGTCTTGGCACCGCTCTCTTCCGCTTCTGGGAGACACGCGAGCATCTCGCGGAGGGCCGTGATGCCATCGCCAGGCTCCTGGCGTTGGAAGGAGCCGGTACGCGTCCGAAGCTGCGCGCCCGCCTGCTGTTTGCCGGCGCAGTCCTCGCCGCGGCGCAGGGCGATTACGCCTCTGGGCGGCCACTGTTCGAGGAAAGCCTCGCGACCTGTGTCAAGCTAAACGATAACCGCGGCGTTGCCGTCGCACTTAACGCGTTGGGCGTCAACGCCCGCGATCGTGGCGAGCTCATTGATGCGTCTTCACTCTTCGAGCGCTGTCTCGCCATATGGAAGGAGTTTGGCGATCCCTCTGACATCGCCCGGGCCCTTAGCAATCTCGCCAGCGTGATGAAGTTGCAGGGCAAATATGAACGCGCGTCCAACCTTTATGACGAGTGTCTGACGATCTTCCGTCAGATCGGAGACGGCGCCGGTGCCGCCTGGACCTTGAACTATCTGGGTGACGTCGCTCGGGAAAAAGCCGACGTGGTTGCCGCGCGTTCCTATTGTGAAAACAGCCTGTCGGAGTTTCGGCGACTGCGGGATAGCTGGGGAATCGCCAGCGCGCTCTCCGATCTGGCAAGTCTAAGCTGCGATCAGGGGAATAACTCCGAGGCGCGTCGTCTTTACGGGGAAAGCATCAAGCTGTTTCAGGATCTGGGTCACAAACGCGGCATCGCGAGAGCCCTCGAATGTCTAGCTGTGAGCGCCGCAGCACAATCGCAAGCTGAGCAATCGCTGCACTGGGCGGGAGCCGCAGCCGCGCTTCGCCAACAGTTGGGCGTTCCGCTCGTGCCAGCCGAGCAACGTAGGCTGGAGAAGGCTCTGGAATTTGCACGCCGAACGATCGGCAATGCTGCAGGCCTGACGGCGTGGATGGAAGGTTGGGCGATGCCGCTCGATCAAGCCATCCAGGAGGCGCTGAACTGCGGCGAGGAATCAGGTCGTCAGACTCCAAACCCGGCTTAAGTCAGTTCGCGGTGCCGGGATCGATCATGCGGCGCACTGCCGAGATGCGATTCGCCGGAAAACCTCCGCGGCGTGCGTGTTCGCGAACCGTTTCCTCGTCCGGCGCCAGGTACACACAATAAACTTTGTCGCCGGTGACGTAGGAGTGGAGCCACTTGATGTCCGGTCCTAATTCTTTCAACACGCCGACCGACTTTCTGGCGACTGCCTGCAGTTCCGCATCAGACAAATTACCTGCGCCTGGAATTTCCCGTTCGATTACGTATTGGGGCATGGTTGCCTCACCGAACAGTGATGGTAGCAGATTTTTCACGCGAAAGGCATCCCACGGTGCCGATGCAAAACGCCGCAAATGGGGCCGTCCCGAGATGATGTCGCACTGGGCAAGCTCGAACGCCAACGTGTCTTTCGCATGACTGCCTGTTCCTGGGCGGATGACGGGCAAACCGGAACTTATGCAACGGAAATAGTCCCCCTACGCGCCCCAGAAGTCCTCTTGTAGCAGGTTCCATTGGATCGGTGCTGGGAACCGCGCTTGTAGGCAGGGACGAGTGGGTTCCGAAGCCAGGCAAAAGTCAAGGGGCTTTCGCCACATCATCGGTTTATGATCGCATTCCATTCGCCAGACGGAGCCCATGAAACCGGACTGCTCAGATGCCTTACGGAGAAAAAGGCAGAAACACCTGCCGACGGCACACAGCGCGACACTTTCTCTGGTCCGGTTCTAAAGCAAGAATTGCGGAATTACCGGCGATTTCCTACAAATTTCAGAGCAATGGAGGCCGATTTCTCTGCACTGCAGACTTGTTGGTAGCGCTACCGGGAATCGAACCCGGGTTTGAAGATTGAGAATCTTCCGTCCTAACCCCTAGACGATAGCGCCCCTTGGGTGGGTGGCGACGAGTTTCGATTATAACAAAAGCTCGCGTCCGCTTAGACTCGCGCGTATTGCCGACTTCGCGGGTTTAAGCGCGGAAGTTTGAGCACGAACGAAAGCTCGTTTTCGTTTTGGGTTCGCGTCCCGGCCTAGGCTGTCGAGAGTTTTCTGGCGTTGTGCCGCAGCGAACGCCCTTCAGAAAGACCGTAAAGCTCTTCCGCCAGGTTCTTGGCGTGATCGCCGATGCGCTCCAGCGCCTGCGCGGCAAGCAGGATGTCGAAATTCTTCTGATCGGCGGGGGCATTCTGCTCGGCCAGGTGCCGGTGAAACAGCGCGTGGCATAAGCGGTCCACTTCCGGATCGGATTGCAGAACGCTTTGCGCGCATGCGACGTCGCGTTCGACAAAGCCCTGATGCACCTGCTCCAGCATCGCGTAGAGCAACGAAGCCATCTCTACCAGTTGCCGCGAGTCCGCGACCGGGAGTTTTTCGCGCCGCGCCTGCAACTGCATTACCGCACTGTAGGCGAGATCTCCAATGCGTTCCAGGTCGGTGATGAACTTCAGGCAGGCCAGCAGTTCGCGCGCTTTGGCTTCGCCCACACGCGTGATTGCTTCGGGCAATTGCTCATCAATCTTGCGCTCGATCTGATCGAGTTCTTTTTCGCAATCCTTGATGGCGAGAAATGCCAGGCGCGAGCCGTCAGCGAGAAAGTCCCTGACATTGAAGACGGCGTCGCGCGCGATCAGGCAGCCGCGCACGACCAGAGCTGTAAGTTCATCTTCGGCAAACACGTCATCATTACTATTACTGCGGATACGTCGCTGCTGGACCGCGCGCGGTCGCACTTCCGCTGTTCGCGATGGCTTGGAAGTTGAGCGGCGTTTAACTTGCGGACTTGCGATCTGTTTTCGAGCCATGGGGAAACTCGCGGACTCTGGACGACCTGCTGACAGCTAAAAACTAGCATAAAACGGGAATGTGAAAGCAATGTGAATGAAAGTGGATAGTACGGGCCAAGAGTGCATGACTGAATTATCCCCTCGGGATCTGCCGCTCACGCCTGGGCTGAAGAGTGAGGTTTTTTGGGTGAAGTCGACTTTTGCGGCAGGACCTTTTGCAGCAGGACATCGATAAACGCAGTGCCGGCGCAGGAAAGCGTCCGGTCGCGGCGATAAGCCAGCCCCAGTTCGCGAAAAAGTTCCGCATCCTCCAGATCGACCAACTTGACCCTCCCCGCCGCGACCTCATCGCGCGCGAACGACGCGCTGATGATCGACACGCCAAGGTCTGCCGCCACAAAGCTCTTGATCATGCCGATGCTGGGCAATTCCATTCTTACCTGCAACTCGTCGCGATGCGGGCGGAACAGCTTGTCCAGCAGCCGACGCGTGTGGCCTGTCTTTGGCAATAGCACCGGATGTTTGACGATATCGCTGACCGCCGCAGTTTTCTGGTTAGCGAGGGGATTTTTCGGGCTCACCATCAGCATCAGCTTGTCGCGATGAATAGGGCGGACCACAAGGCTGGGCGATTGGATAGGCAAAGTTACAAAGCCGACTTCGATGGAGCCATTTTCGAGTTTCTCTATCACCTTGTAGCTGAAGTTGCGATAGATGTTGATCTGCACCGGCGGATAGCGACGGCAGAATTCGGCAAACACCTCGGGCAGCACGTAGAGGCAAGTCGCTTCATTGGCGCCGACGCGAAGCGTGCCGCGCGGCGTGCGGCTGTGGTCGGCCACTGCCATCAGCGATTCTTCGCGCAACTGCTTCAGGCGCACGGCATAGTCATGCAGCACTTGTCCGGCAGGAGTCAGCTTTACCGTCTTGCCCGACCGGTCCAGCAACCGGTCGCCATACTCCTGCTCCAACTGCCGGATCTGCGCGCTGACCGCCGATTGCGAGCGAAATACCTTCTCTCCGGCGCGAGAAAAACTGCCCTGCTTTGCAACCTCGAGAAACGTGATGAGCTGATCGAAATCCATGGAGTAGGTGCGATTATAGCGAACTCGCCGTGTCAGATCTGTTTTTGGTAGTTTCTCAGGTTGGGTTTCCGATCTACTATCCCAAGCAGACCACACTTGTTTGCCGTCCCGGTCCGTGCTCAAGCCGTATAACGATGAACATTCGCGACGAAAACTCGCATGACTGGACCGCCGTTTACCAGGTCGTCACATCTGCCTTCGGGCAATCGGCTGAGGCAAAACTTGTAGGAGAACTACGAGATGCCGGCGACAGCGTCATCTCGCTGGTGGCAGAGGAAGACGGCCAGGTTGTCGGTCACGTTCTGCTGTCCCGGATGGACGCTCCATTCCCGGCATTGGCCCTCGCTCCCGTATCGGTCACGCCCAGAAGACAGCGGAGCGGTATCGGATCGGCTCTGATTAAGAGCGCAGTGGACCGCGCTCGCAGTGAAGGCTGGGCCGCTATCTTCGTTTTGGGCGATCCGAACTACTACGCACGGTTCGGTTTTGACAGAGCCGCAGCCACGGGCTTCACGTCCGTCTATGCCGGACAGCATTTCATGGTGCTCAATCTCGCAGCATCGCTTCCCGCGACAACCGGCGAGGTACACCACGCGCCAGCGTTCGGTGCTCTTGATTAGCCCCACTCGTCACGCTTTTGGAAAGAATCAAACTGAAACACCACTCTGGTCTTTCGGCGCACGTTTAATCAACATCAGTGGTAGGCCCTCCAGAAAAAATACGCCGTCATCGACGTACCGACTACGATGACGAAGGCGCGAATCCAGGAGCCGGGCAGCTTCTGGGAATAATGCGCGGCTAGGTATCCTCCGCAGATTGCGCCTGCGGTCATGATGCCGCACGGCTTCCAGACGACGGCTCCGTAGATGATGAAGGTGATGACGGCGATGCCATTGATGATGCCGCTAAGGACGACCTTGAGGGCATTCATGGCGTGGATGTCGGTCATGCCGAGGGCGGCGAACATGGCGAGATTGAGAATGCCCACTCCACCACCGAAGTAGCCACCGTAAACCGAGACGATCAGCTCAAAGATGGTAGCGACGGCCAGCGCGGAAGTGGAGGCGTCGCGGGCCATGGAACCTCCGGAGCGGCGCGACAGGCGGTTGCCGAACATGAAAAGCAGCGTTGCCCCCAGCATCAGCCAGGGCAAAACCCGCAGAAAAGTCTGCGCCGGCGTGTGCAGCAGAAGATAAGCACCGGCTATGCCTCCGATGACGCTGGTGATGGCGAGAGGAACCATGACGCGCCGGGAAATATCGAGATGCTTGCGATAGGCGCCGCCGCTGGCCGTGACTCCCACCCAGAGCGCGACGGTGTTGGTGGCATTGGCGGGGATGGGAGGGACTCCGGTAAAAAGCAACGCGGGAAAGGCGACGAAGCTGCCGCCGCCGGCCACTGCGTTGAGCGCGCCGCCGAGGGCGCCGGCAAAAAACAGGAATATGGCGGTGTGGAGATCCAAGTACAAGGTTTATCACGGGTCGGGTGGGGGATGCGAGCGGGACCCGTCGGGTGAATTGTTTTCCCCCCTGATACCAAGCTCACGCCGTGGACTGTATTCTTATGCCGCTTCGCGACCGAATCGCCTCACTTCTTAGCTTCGCTACTAAGGCTTGGATCCCACATCGCGCCATAGTCGAGATATTGCTTGGCCGGATCGTCCCAATAACGGATTTCGACTTTGTCGACCTCTCCACTTGTTTTGAAGCTGGCGACGAGGTCGGCATTGACGCCGGCAAAATACGTCGGCAGATTGAGTTTGCGATAGCGCTCCTGCACCTGGTCGCGCAACGCGGCATCGAAGTGGACTCCATATTGATCGACGAGCGCCTTGATCGCGTCGTAGTCACCCTCAGCCTTGATGCGCATCAGTTCGGCGAGTAGCATGCCGACGCCTTGCCGCATCTTTTGATAATCGGCTACGCGAACGTACGTCTTGCCGTCGCGCGTGAATTGTTCGATCGAGCCGGGAACCCTGTCGGCGATGTAGTGCGCGATCAACTGCCGGTCGCGCTCGTGGTCCTCTTCGATCGTGTCGCCGTGCTGGATGCGGCGCAGTTGCACCAGAGCGACCGATGCCGCGTTGTCGTACATGGCCTTGGCGACTTCTTCCTGATTCGAGATGAGT